>DATFKJ010000098.1:0-3432 GCA_035268705.1 Roseovarius sp.
GCGCATGTAATCATTTGTGGCCTGCCGCAACTCATCCATCAGGCGCTGAATTTCTTCTTCGCTGGCCCCGTTGCGCATCGCCTCGCTCAAGCGTTCCTGCGCGGCGCGCATGCGCTCCAAGGCATCGCCGATGTCGCCTTCTTCAAGGATCAGGGCCAGATCCCACATGGCCTCGGCAATCTCGTCGCGCGCCTCGGCATCAAAACCGCCAAAGGCCACCAAGGTTTCCAACCGCCGCAGGATCACCCGCAACCGCAGATACGCAGTTTCCGAACGGAACATCCCGTCTTCGGGCCGATGCGAGATCGCCCGCAAAACCTGCGCTACGCGCGTGCCGTTCTCCCGGCTCCACAGCAGGTCACGCCGCTGTTCGATCACCGCCGCCGCCGCCGGGTCAAAAAACCGCCGCGCAGGCAGGGCCAGGTCATGCACATCGCTCGCGCCGACTTGGCCTGCCGCATCTTCCACCTGCACCTGCAAGGTCACGGGCAGATGCGCCCAAGGGTGCTTGGACAGGTTTTCGATCAATGTCTCGGAAAACTCCGCCCGATCGCCGGTAATCGGCATCGGCAGATCCAATTCAATCGGTGCGCGCGGCTCTGGGTCCGCAGCCAAACCATAGCGCCGCTCAACTGCCTCCAAATCCAAGGCAAAACGCGCCGTACCACCAACCACCCCATAATCGTCTTGCGCGCGGAACGGGTGGCTCATTTGCCCATCAAAGGTCACCTCGGTGGGTTCCGGCGCCACCTCCACCTGCGGCGGCAAATCGCGCAGCGCGCTTACCGCCCAGGCTTCACCACCGGGGCCATCAATCCGCAACTCGCCATCGCTGACAATATCGAAACTTTGCTCGGCATCGCTGGCCGCACCCAAATCCTCGGTCCGGCCCGAAACCGTTTCCGCCACACTCAGCGCCCCCACCTCGCCATATAGCCGCAAGGTCACGCGGCTCCCTGCCGGCACGTTGATCTCGTCTTCCTGATCGTTCAGGTAAAGGCTCGGCAATCCGGTATATTGCGGCGGCTCGATCCAGCCTTCCCAAGCCGGCCCACCGGCCAAGGCCGCGCCGCCGGGGGCCATGTCCCCCACGCTGCCAACCCGCCAGACCGATCCGAAGATCAACGCCACAAGCAATCCCAACAGCGCGATATACCGAAGCCCGAACACATCCCGTGACGATAGCCGCAAATCCGGCTCCACCGCCTTCGCCGCGGCTGCACGCTCGGCCATCCGCGCCCGGTGCGCCCGCCAAAGGGCCTCCGATCCAACGTCACCTTCGCCAATCGCCTGGGTATCAGCCAAGGCCGCCAAGGGATGCCCCGGCATCGCCGAGTCCATCCGCGCCACGGCCTCGGCTCGGCTGGGCCAACGAAACTGCCGCAGGCCCAGAACGGCACACACCAGACCGGCCAATCCAACGGCCAGTCCGCCGAACCAGACCACTTCAAGCGATAAGACGTCGTGCAGGCCCATCATCAAACACGCCGCGACCGCCGCGATCAAGCTCCACAAGGGCCAGAAGGCACGGGACACACGCTCGGCAATCAACCCCGCCCACGTCAGGGTCAGGGGCCAGCGCAACCGTTTCATCACGGGGGAGAGGGGCGTTTCCGTTTCGGCCATGCTCCATTCCAATTCATGGCAGGATGCGCCTATCGCATCACAGCCACTCTGGAATGGTATCGCGATTTATCATCTCGTCAAAGGTCGGGCGCGCACGGATGACGGCAAATTGATGCTCATGCACCAAAACTTCCGGGATAAGCGGGCGGGTATTGTACTCGCTCGCCATCACCGCGCCATAAGCCCCGGCACTGCGAAAGGCCACCAAATCCCCGGCCTCAACCTTGGGCATCATCCGTTCCTTGGCAAAGGTATCCCCCGATTCGCACACCGGGCCGACAACGTCATAGGGGGCCTGTTCGGCCCCCGCCTCGGGCTCCACGACCGGGATGATATCGTGATAGGCGTCATACATCGCCGGGCGGATCAAATCATTCATCGCCGCATCGAGGATCAGGAAATCGCGCCCCTCGCCTGCTTTCACGTAAATCACCTCCGAGACCAGAATCCCGGCGTTCCCCGCGACAAGACGGCCCGGCTCGATCTCGATCTCGCAGCCCAGATGGCCAACCGTGTCCTTAATCAACTGGCCATATTCCGTCGGCAGGGGCGGCGCTTCGTTGCTGCGGGCATAGGGAATGCCCAGACCCCCGCCCAGATCAAGGCGCGAGATCTCGTGCCCATCGGCGCGCAAGGCCTCGGTCAGTTCCGCCACCTTTTCATAGGCCAAACGGAACGGCTCCAACTCGGTCAACTGGCTGCCGATATGCACGTCGATGCCCACCACCTTCAGCCCCGGCAGTTTTGCCGCCTCGGCATAGACCTCCCGCGCGCGAGTGATGGGAATACCGAACTTGTTCTCACTCTTGCCGGTGGCGATCTTGGCGTGGGTCTTGGCATCAACATCCGGGTTCACGCGTACGGTGATAGGCACCTCAACGCCCATCTCAGTGGCCACCGCACTGATCGCGGCCATCTCAGGCTCGCTTTCGACGTTGAACTGCCGCACCCCCCCGGCCAGAACCTGCGCGATCTCGTCCCGCGTCTTGCCGACACCGGAAAACACGATCCGCTCACCGGGCACACCGGCGGCCTTGGCCCGGGCATATTCCCCGCCCGAGACCACGTCCATCCCGGCCCCCAACTCGGCCAGCGTCTTGAGGATCGCCACGTTACTCGCGGCCTTCACTGCATAACAGACCAGATGATCCATCCCGTCCAGCGCTTCGTCGAACAGCCGAAAGTGCCGCGTCAGCGTCGCGGTGGAATAGCAATAAAACGGCGTCCCCACCTGTGCCGCGATCTCGGCCACGGGGATATCCTCGGCATGTAACTGCCCATCGCGATAAATAAAATGGTCCATGGCCCTCGCCCTTCATTTCGGGGCGTCATAGCAAACCCGCCGGGCTTTGCAATCACCGCTGCGCCATACGCAGATAAAGGTACAGGGGCAGCCCGCAACTCACCCCGATACAAAAAGTCGCCGGAATCGCCAAAAGCCCGACCCAAGCCCGCCGCTGCACACATTCCCAAACCACCCAAACCATCAAGGCTACGGCGGCAATGGTCAAATCCCAAACCAAGCCACTACTGGCAGCATTAGCGTGCCATGCATCGACCATCGCCATCAGGTCATAGCCGTTCTCGTTGAACCACTGAAGGAAATAGGCCATCGGATGAATGGCCCCCCAAACCGCCAGTGCCAGAAAGACGTATCTCATAGCGCGGTGCCCACCGTCACGCTCGTGCGGCCAGCGGTCCAAGTGGCCCCGGTCGAGGCGCTCACGCCCCCGGTGCCCACGCCAACCGTCGTGTTCATGCTTGGGCGGATGGGCTCTCCATCCACGCCACAACCGGCCAAAGCCG
>DATFKJ010000099.1:0-2294 GCA_035268705.1 Roseovarius sp.
AAAGAAATCGGACCGGAACCTTTTCAAGGTTCTGCGCGCGCGCACTTTCAAAACAGTCAGCCCGCTTAGCGCCGGATCTCGAATGTTTCAAAGCCTTGTGGCGCGACTTCGGTGCTGACCACCCGGTCGACCCGCGCCACCGACGGCCCGTCATGCAGCTTGGTCAGCATGTCCCGTACCACCGCTGGCGGTCCTTCGATCCATGCTGTCACTGTGCCGTCAGGTTCATTCTGCACCCAGCCCATTAGGCCGCGCGCCTGTGCCTGCGCTTGCGTCCATGCCCGGAAAGACACGCCTTGCACCCGTCCGGTGATCTGGGCGTTTGTCGCAATCTGATCGGTCATCGCTGCCTCCGTTTGCCAGTTGTGCGCGGCGCGGGGTAAAATCCCGATTGGCCAAATGCACAAAGGGCCGCAGCACCTTCACGCAGGCCATTGACCCCCACGCAATTACACCGCATATCCCCCATCATGACACCGCTCTCGCATATCCGCAATTTCTCGATCGTGGCGCATATCGACCACGGTAAATCCACCCTTGCCGATCGTCTGATCCAGATGACCGACACCGTGGCCGAACGC
The DNA here is from genome assembly GCA_035268705.1 of Roseovarius sp. Classification (GTDB taxonomy): domain Bacteria; phylum Pseudomonadota; class Alphaproteobacteria; order Rhodobacterales; family Rhodobacteraceae; genus Roseovarius. Next base: position 582 of record DATFKJ010000099.1, read on the forward strand.
GACATGAAGGAACAGCTTCTGGACGCGATGGATATCGAACGCGAGCGTGGCATCACCATCAAAGCCAATACTGTTCGCATCGACTACACCGCGCAAAACGGCGAGCAATATGTGCTGAACCTGATTGACACCCCCGGCCATGTCGATTTCGCCTACGAGGTCTCCCGCTCCATGCGCGCGGTTGAAGGCTCGCTGCTGGTGGTCGACAGCACTCAAGGGGTCGAGGCGCAGACGCTGGCCAATGTCTATCAGGCGATTGATGCCAATCATGAGTTGATCCCCGTGCTCAACAAGATCGACCTGCCCGCCAGCGATCTTGACCGCGTCGCTGAACAAATCGAAGAGGTGATCGGCATTGATGCCTCGGGCGCGATCCCGGTCTCGGCCAAGACGGGGCAAGGCATTGTCGAAACCCTTGAGGCCATTGTGCATCACCTGCCCGCCCCCAAGGGTGATCGTGACGCGCCGCTCAAGGCGATGCTGGTGGACAGTAAGTATGACCCCTACCTTGGCGTTGTCGTGCTGGTCCGGATCATGGACGGGGTGATGAAAAAGGGTGACAAGATCCGCATGATTCAAACCGGTGCGACCTACGGCATTGACCGCATCGGCGTGTTCCGCCCTGAAATGACCGTGGTCGATGAACTGGGGCCGGGCGAGATCGGGTTTATCACCGCGTCGATCAAACAAGTGCGCGATACCCGCGTCGGCGACACGATCACCCACGAGAAAAAGCAATGCGAAACCCCGCTACCGGGCTTTAAGCCTTCGGTCCCGGTGGTGTTCTGCGGCTTGTTCCCGGTTGATTCCTCGGAATTCGAAAGCCTGCGCGACGCGATCGAGAAGCTGGCCCTCAACGACGCCTCGTTTTCCTACGAAATGGAAAATTCCGCCGCCCTTGGCTTTGGTTTCCGGTGCGGGTTTCTGGGGCTTTTGCACCTTGAGGTGATCCGCGACCGGATCGAACGCGAATACGATATCGAATTGATCACCACTGCGCCTTCCGTGGTCTATCACATCTACATGAAAGCCGGCGGCATGGAGGAGTTGCACAACCCTGCCGACATGCCTGACCTGACCTATGTGGACCATGTCGAAGAGCCGCGCATCAAGGCCACCATCCTTGTGCCCGACGAATTTCTTGGGGACGTTCTGAAACTTTGCCAAGACCGTCGCGGCATCCAGATGGACCTGACCTATGCAGGCGCCCGCGCCATGGTGGTCTATGATCTGCCGCTGAACGAGGTGGTGTTCGATTTCTACGACCGTCTGAAATCGGTGACCAAGGGCTATGCCTCGTTTGACTATGAGATCACCGGCTACCGGCCGGATAACCTTGTAAAAATGCAGGTTCTGGTTAACGACGAACCGGTCGATGCGCTGTCGATGATGGTGCACCGCGACCGGGCCGAAATGCGCGGCCGCGCCATGTGCGAAAAGCTCAAGGATCTGATCCCGCGCCACATGTTCAAAATCCCGATCCAAGCGGCCATCGGCGGCAAGGTCATCGCCCGCGAAACGCTGTCCGCCATGCGCAAGGACGTCACCGCCAAATGCTACGGCGGCGACGTGAGCCGTAAGAAAAAGCTGCTGGATAAGCAGAAGGCAGGCAAAAAGAAAATGCGCCAGTTCGGCAAGGTGGAAATCCCGCAACAGGCGTTTATTAGCGCCTTGAAGATGGACGAGTAGTCCATCTTTAAAGCGAGTGGGCAC
>DATFKJ010000100.1:0-6926 GCA_035268705.1 Roseovarius sp.
ACGGGGCTGGCTCAGGTTTGTACAAAACTCATGTACGTTTTGTACAGGAACCCACCGTGCGCCCTGTTCATCCGCACCCCGCAGCGCCCCGGCACCGACGTGATACCGACGCAATACCGACGGTTCGCAGACAGGCCAAAAACGCCGGAGAGCCTTGTTAACAAAGGGCAAGCGGGGCAAACGACTCACCCTTGGCCTGTACGTCCTTCATCCTTCATTAACCCATCTTGCAAGGGCGGGCGGCTCGGGGCAGGGTGCGCTATGATGAATGACGGGGGCAGGGCATGATTCCAGTTCGGGGTTTCGAAGGCGCGAAAGTTGCGGTGTTGGGCTTGGGGCGGTCGGGCCTTTCCGCGGCGCGCGCCCTGCGGGCTGGTGGCGCGCATGTTCTGGCGTGGGATGACAACCCGGCCGCGCAAGAAATGACCAATGAAGAAGGGTTTGAAATCAAGAACTTGTCCCGCGAGGGGGCCTTCGATGACGTGGCTAGCCTGATCGTCTCGCCGGGCATCCCGCATCTCTATCCCGCCCCGAACAAGGTTGTCGCTGCGGCCCTGCGGGCGGGTGTTCCGGTGGACAATGATATCGGGTTGTTCTTTCGCTCGCTGGCGGGGTCGGAATGGGCCAATTTCGACCAACCGCCCAAGGTGATCGCTGTGACGGGAAGCAATGGAAAATCAACAACTTCCGCGTTGATTCACCACGTGCTTGAAGAGGTCGGACGCGACGTGCAACTGGCCGGAAATATCGGCCGCGGCGTGCTGGATATCGACCCTCCGGGCGACGGCGGTGTGGTGGTTCTGGAACTGAGCAGTTACCAGACCGAACTCGCCCGCGCCCTGACACCAGATATTGCGGTCTTTACCAATCTGACCCCCGATCACTTGGATCGTCACGCCGGTCTGGGCGGCTATTTCGCCGCCAAGCGCAGGCTCTTTGCCGAGGGCGGGCCGGATCGCGCGGTGATCGGCGTGGACGAGGACGAGGGCCTGTTTCTGGCCGGGCAGCTGGCCGAAGGGCGGAGCGATGACAGGGTCATTCGGGTCTCGGCCAATGGCAAGCTGTCTGGACCGGGTTGGAGTGTTTTCGCCCGCAAAGGGTTCTTGTCGGAGTATCGCAAGGGCAAACAAGCGGGGTCCATAGACCTGCGTGAAATCAAGGGCTTACCCGGGACGCACAATCATCAAAACGCCTGCGCGGCCTATGCGGCTTGCCGGACGCTTGGCCTTGCGCCCAAGGTGATTGAGCGGGCTTTTCACAGTTTTGCGGGCCTGCCGCACCGTAGCCAGCGGATCGCCGAGGCGGGCGGCGTGGCCTATGTCAACGACAGCAAGGCGACCAACGTGGATTCAGCCCTGAAAGCGCTTTTGGCCTTTGACAAGATCCGCTGGATTTGTGGCGGGCTTGAGAAGGATGGCGGTTTGGCCGGGCTGTCCCCGGGGTTGGAGCATGTGGTGAAAGCCTATGTTATCGGGCGCGAAGCGGCGCAATTTTCCCTTGAATTGGAAGGGGTTGAGGCCGAAGTCTGCACCACGATGGAGGCCGCGGTGGCCCGCGCGGTGCAAGAGGCTGAGCCGGGGGATACGGTGCTTTTGGCGCCCGCCGCCGCGAGTTTCGATCAATACGACAGTTTCGAAAAGCGCGGCGAGGATTTCATCGCGCAGGTGAAACGGCATTTGTCCGCGTAAGGGTTTTGGGGCTCTGCCCCATCGCCCGATGGGCGATTCCCCGGGATATTTTTGAAAAGAAGAAGGCCTTAAAGCGTTCCGCCTTTAACCTGAGACATCAGCAAAAGGCGGAAGGCGTGCAACAATTGAGCGGAGCACTGCATTTCGCAAAAATCTGTGATTCAGGTTTTTTGCGAAACGCTTTAGGAGGATTCGCGGATCGCATTGCCCGCCGCCCAACCGGAGGACCAGGCCCATTGGAAGTTGTAACCGCCAAGCCAGCCGGTGACATCCACGGCCTCGCCGATCGCATAGAGACCGGGTATGGATTTTGACATCATGGTTTTCGAAGACAGGTCATCCGTGTCGATGCCGCCAAGCGTGACTTCGGCGGTGCGGTAGCCTTCGGAGCCTGTGGGCTTGAGCCTCCAGTGGCGCAAATGGTCGGTGATTTCGGTCAGGCGTGCGTCGGATTGATCAGCAAGATTGCCTGTAAGATCAATCTCTTGTGCGAAGTGGTCCGCCAGACGAGCGGGAAGGTGTTGGGCCAGTTCAGTGGTCAGGTTGCGGCGGCCTTGGCTTTGGCGTTGTGACTTGAGGGCGTCGAGCAACTGACCTTCGGGGGCAAGGTCGATCTCGATCTCCTCGCCCTCGCGCCAGTAGGATGAGATTTGCAGGATCGCAGGGCCAGAAAGTCCCCTGTGAGTGAAAAGCACAGCCTCGTTGAAGCGGGTGCGCGCATTCGAAACCCGTGCCCGGGCTGCGGTTCCGGACAGCGGCGCAAAACGCTTGTCGGAAAAGGTGAGCGGCACGAGCGCAGGGCGGGTTTCGGTGATCCTATGGCCAAATTGCTGTGCCAGATCATAGGCAAGCCCGGAAGCGCCCATTTTGGGAATGGATTTGCCACCCGTAGCCAAGACGAGGTTCTTTGCGGTTACGGTTTTCCGCGTTCCTGCGTGATCCAGCGTGGCGGTGAAATGCGTGCCGTCATGGCCCACCTCGGCAACCGAGCAATTCAGCCAAAGGTCAGCGCCGGCTTGCGTCATCTCTGCGCGCATCATCTCGATGATCTGGGTGGATTTTCCATCGCAGAAAAGCTGTCCAAGGGACTTTTCGTGATAGGCGATGCCGTGGCGGGCAACGAGGTCAATGAAATCCCATTGCGTGTAGCGCGAGAGGGCAGATTTGTGGAAATGCGGATTTTGGCCCAGAAAATTGCCGGGCTCAGTGTAAAGATTGGTGAAATTGCAGCGACCGCCCCCAGAAATGCGAATTTTCTCGCCCGCGCGTTTGGCATGGTCGATGACCAGTGTGCCGGGGCCCGTGTGGGCCGCGCACATCATGCCGGCGGCGCCTGCGCCTAGAATGAGGGTGGTGATCCGCATGGGGCATCGCCTGCCCGAGGGGATCGTTCAGGTCAAGCGAAACAATGGCTTAGCCCGAACAGCTTGCCCCGCCCAAGACGCAGAACTTGGCGCAATGCGGGTGGTTTAGGGGCACGTCACGTTCGGCCTCGGCCAGGGTTTCACCCAGTTCAAACTCGGGCGCATAGGGCAGAAGGGTGCAGGCCAGAACGGCGGGTTTTTCCGCCCCCTTGCGTTTGACCACCATGCGCGACGAGGCGCACATCACGCTATCGGGCGATTTGCCGAGGATGTCCCAGCACGCGGTCGTGATCTCGGGGACTTCGGCGCTTTCGTCCATTTCCGGGAAGAGTACGGTATCGGCGGGGTTGAAGGCGTCGATGTCAAAGCCGTAGGTGGCGAACAGGTCGGCATATCCCTGACGGCCCGTCGCCTCGTCTTCGCCCCAGACGGTGCGGCCCGCAACGGTCATGCGGATGCCCGCATCGCGTAACCATTGCATGCCTTCAAGCGTGCGCGCGAATGCGCCTTTGCCGCGTTCCTTGTCGTGATTTGTCTCGGACCAATGGTCGACGGAAATCCGAAGGGTCAGTTTATCGCCGTACTCCGCGACCAGAGCGCGCAGGCCATCCTGAATACGGTGGCGCATCATCGGGCGCATGGCATTGGTGAGGATCAAAACCTCGTATCCGCGCGACAGGGCGGCGCGGGTCATGCCGATCATCTCGGGGTTCATGAAGGGTTCCCCGCCGGTAAAGCCTATTTCCTGAATGGGCCAGCCACGGCCTTCGATTTGATCGAGATAGGCGTCAATCTCGGCCTCGGTCATATAGACGAGCGCATCGTTGGTGGGGGAGCTTTCGATATAGCAATTGGCACAGGTAATGTTGCACAAAGTGCCGGTATTGAACCACAAGGTTTCGGGCTTGGAGAGCGGCACGGAGGCCCTCGAGCTTCCGTCTGCGGTGACCGAGGGGTCCTGAAATTTGCCGGTATTGGCTGCGATATCCTTCATGGGTGTCCTTGCGCGTTTTGATATAGCCAATCGGTAGCCCGGTGATGTCCCGAAAGAAAGGTTTGCGGCTGGGTTTGACACCATTGTGAACGTGTCGTGTCATGCTAGACTTGTCGATAGTGCGGGGCCTGCCTTGGGCGTCGGGCACACGAGCAGGAGTTTTCACGATGGTATCGCGCGTCATTCCGGTTGATCCGTTTGACCTTGTGATTTTTGGTGGGACAGGGGATCTGGCCCGCCGGAAAATATTGCCGGGACTGTTTCGGCGTTTTCGGTCCGGGCAAATGGATGAGGAATCGCGTGTCATCGGCGCGGCGCGCAGCGATATGGATGTTGCGGGATACCGGGATATGGTGCGCTCGGCGATCCACGAGTTCGATCCCGTCTCGGCGCGTGACGAGGAGGCCCTTGAGGCCTTTCTCGGACGCTTGGGCTATGTGGTTGTAGATGCCTTGGGAGAGACCGGCTGGAAGGAACTGGCGCAGGAGGTCGCATCCGGTCGCATCTGCGCCTTCTATTTCTCGGTCGGGCCACGGCTTTTTGGCGATTTGGCGGAGCGCTTGCACAAACACGGGATGGCCGATCACGATAGCCGCATCGTCGTGGAGAAACCTTTTGGTCGTGATTTGGAGACCGCCAAGGCGCTCAACGGCACCTTGGCGCAGCATTTCCATGAGCATCAGATTTACCGGATCGATCATTATCTTGGAAAGGAAACCGTTCAAAACCTGATGGCGATCCGCTTTGGCAACACCTTGTTCGAGCCGCTTTGGAACGGTCAGTACGTGGACCACATCCAGATCACCGTGGCCGAAAGCGTGGGGGTCGGCGGGCGCGGCGATTACTATGATCGCGCCGGCGCGATGCGCGACATGATGCAAAACCACATGATGCAGCTTTTGTGCCTTATCGCGATGGAGCCGCCCGCCAAATTCGAACCCGACCCGGTGCGTGACGAAAAGCTAAAGGTGATCCGCGCGCTTGATCCTGTTGAACCAAGTGATGTGGTGCGGGGGCAATACGACGCAAGTACAGACGCCCCAGGCTATCGTGAGCAGGTCGAGAATCACGACAGCACAACGGAAAGCTTCGTCGCCCTCAAAGCGCATATCAGCAATTGGCGGTGGGCCGGAACACCCTTCTACCTGCGTACTGGCAAGCGCCTCAAGGCGCGTGCGAGTGAAATCGCCGTTGTGTTCAAGGACGCGCCGCATTCGATATTCGGGGCCGAGGCAGGACGGCATGCCAATATCCTGACCATCCGTTTGCAACCCAACGAGGGGATTGAACTGGGCGTGACCATCAAGGAGCCAGGGCCGGGTGGCATGCGCCTGATCGACGTACCGCTGGACATGACCTTTGCCGAGGCTTTGGGGCCGGACGATGCGGACTTCCCGGATGCCTATGAACGGCTTATCATGGATGTTATCCGAGGGAACCAGACGCTTTTCATGCGTGATGACGAGGTCGAGGAAGCCTGGGGCTGGACTGATCCGATCATTGCGGAGTGGGAGGCGAGATCCGACCCGCCCATCGCTTATGCCTCGGGATCATCGGGGCCGGATGAAGCGCTCGCGCTGATCCATCGTGATGGACGGCACTGGCGGGAGATAAAGCCATGAAGCTGATTGAATACGCAGATGACGAAATGCTGGCCATCGACCTTGCCAACGCTTTGGCGGGTGAGTTGCGGGCCACGTTGAACCACGAAGATCGGGCGCTTTTCGTTGTGCCGGGCGGGTCCAGCCCCGGGCCGGTTTTTGACGATCTTTGTGAGGCCGATCTGGATTGGAGCCGGGTGGATGTGATGCTGAGTGATGAACGTTGGGTGCCCGAAGTGCATGTGCGCTCGAACACGCGTATGATCCGCGAAAGGCTTTTGGTGGGGCGGGCCGCGAAGGCGAACTACCTGCCCCTTTATGCGCGTGCAGAGGCGCCCGAGGCGGTGCTGGCGGAGCTTGAGTCCTACATTATCCCGCGCTTGCCGATCGCGGTGCTGTTGTTGGGCATGGGCGAGGATATGCACACTGCCTCTCTGTTTCCCGGGGCTGACAATCTTGAGGTTGCATTGGGGCGCCGCGCGCCAATCTTGGTGCCCATGCGTGCGCCGGGCGCCCCTGAGCCACGGATCACGCTATCGGCGCGGGTCTTGAATGATGCGATGTCCAAGCACTTGATTTTAATCGGATCTTCCAAGCGGGCCGCCTTGGACCGGGCGCAAAGCCTGCCCATGCACGAAGCCCCGGTCAGGGCGGTCTTGGAAGACATGAACGTGCATTACTGCAAATAGGCAAGGGTATACCCATGATCGACCATATTCGGGAGTTGGCCGGGGCCAGCACTGGCGATATCGCGGATTTGTTCGCCGTGGATGCAGGGCGGGCAGAGGCGTTCTCAATCCGGTTCGATGGGATGCTCTTTGATTATTCCAAGACTCACATCAGCAGCGAGGCGCGCGACGCCTTGCTGGACTGGGCCGAAGCGCGCGACGTGGCGGCGCGCCGGGACGCGATGTTTGCGGGTCAGGCCATCAATGAAACCGAAGAGCGCGCAGTGCTGCATACCGCCCTGAGAAACCTTGGCGGGGCGCCGGTCTTGGTGGATGGGCAAGATGTAATGCCGGAGGTTCTTGAGACCTTGGCGCGGATGGAGCGGTTCTCCGAGGATGTTAGGCAAGGCGTTGTGCAGGGGCAGGGCGGCAAGATCACCGATGTGGTCAATATCGGTATCGGCGGCTCGCATCTGGGGCCAGAGATGGCGGCGCTTGCGTTGTCGCCCTATCAGGACGGGCCGCGGTGTCATTTCGTGTCCAACGTGGATGGGGCGGATATTTCTGATTGCCTTCAGGGGCTTAACCCTGAATCAACCTTGGTGATCGTG
>DATFKJ010000101.1:0-6964 GCA_035268705.1 Roseovarius sp.
GCTGGATGGAACGGCTGTATGCCGCCACCACCCCGGGCGAGACTGCGGGCTTTGCCCTGTTGACCGCCATCACCGCATTGGCCGCGCTTGAGCATTGGCTCATGGTTTTGCCACTGCCGGATGCGAAACTCTGGCGCTGGATGTTGCCTGCGCCCAAACAAGAACCCAAAAAGATACGGCCGGAGGGACCTCATGGATTTTGATGCAATGTTCACGGCGCAACTGGATGCGCTGAAGCAAGAAGGCAACTACCGCATATTTGCCGAACTGGAGCGCAAGTGCGGGGCCTTCCCTCGCGCGAAAAGCCATGATGACGGCGCGCCCGACGAGGTGACGGTCTGGTGTTCGAACGACTACCTTGGCATGGGGCAGCACCCGGTGGTGCGTCAGGCCATGAAGGATACCATTGATAGCTGCGGCACCGGCGCAGGTGGGACACGCAATATCTCGGGCACCGCGCGCCATCACGTTGCGCTTGAAATGGAATTGGCCGATCTGCACCGCAAGGAAGACGCGCTGCTGTTCACGTCGGGCTATGTATCGAATTGGGCCGCGCTATCGACCTTGGGCAGTCGCTTGCCCGATGCGGTGATCCTGAGCGACGAGTTGAACCACGCCTCGATGATCGAAGGCATCCGCCATTCGCGCGCAAAGAAGGTGATCTGGCGGCACAATGATCCCGAGGATCTGGATCGCAAGCTGGCCGCTCTGCCCGCCAATGCGCCCAAGATTGTCGCCTTTGAATCCGTTTATTCCATGGATGGTGATATTTGCCCGATGCAAGAGATTGTCGAGGTGGCCGAAAAGCACGGTGCGATGACCTATCTCGATGAGGTGCATGCCGTTGGCCTTTATGGTCCGCGCGGTGGCGGTGTCTCCGAGCAACTGGGCCTTGCAGACCGTATCACCCTGATCGAAGGCACGCTTGGCAAAGCCTATGGTTGCATGGGCGGTTATGTGACCGGCTCGGCCGCGATGTGCGATTTCATCCGCTCTTTTGCCAGTGGCTTCATCTTCACAACCGCCCTGCCTCCTGCCGTGGCCGCGGCGGCGCAGGCCTCGATCGCGCACCTCAAGACTTCGCAGGCCGAGCGCGAGCTGCAACGCGACCGCGTTGCGCGCCTGCGGGCCAAGCTGGATGCCCAGGGTATCCCGCATCTGCAAAACCCCAGTCATATCATCCCGGTGATGATCAAGGATCCGGTGAAATGCCGGATGCTCGCCGATATCCTGATGCGGGATTGGGGCATTTACGTCCAACCCATCAATTACCCGACCGTTCCCAAGGGCACAGAAAGGCTACGCTTCACGCCGGGGCCGCTGCATTCCGAGGCTGACATCGACCATCTGGTCGAGGCACTGACAGTCCTGTGGAAACAATGCGCCATCGCCCATGCCGTCGCGTAAACACTGGCATTGACTTCAATCCTGTCGTGCTACGTCTTGATGGGTTAAAAACCGGGAGGTTCCAATGAAGTTTACGATTTTGAGCATTTTTGCGGCTGCAACCGCGGCAGCGCCCGTGTTGGCCGACGATCACGCATCGGGTGACCCCGAGGCCGGAGAAAAAGCATTTCGCCAGTGCAAAGCCTGCCACATGATAGTGGATGATGACGGCAACAACATCGTTCGCGGCGGTCGTGTCGGCCCCAACTTATACGGAATTGTCGGCCGCACCGCCGGGTCGATCGAGGACTTTCGCTACTCCGACCTGCTGGCCGCGGCGGGTGAACAAGAGCTTGCCTGGGACGAGGAAAGTTTCGTCGGCTACGTGCAAGACCCTACTGGCTGGCTGAAGGAATACACCGGCGAAGATGGACGCGGGAAAATGTCTTACATGGTCCGCAAGGAAGAAGACGCCGTTAATGTCTGGGCCTATCTTGCCTCGGTTGGCCCTGATGAGGCGATGTAACCTCTACATCACCCCCCAAGGCAAGACAAAGGCCGCGCGTTCCCTCCGCGCGGCCTTTACTTTTACCGGAGGGCCTATTTGGCGAGCGTCAACGGCACCACTTGCCCTGCGCCTGACAGCGCACTGCGCGCCGTCTGGGCGATGTCCATGGCCGTCACGCCAGCACTTTCATACATTTCAGCGGGGCTTGCTTGGTCAATGAAACGATCCGGCAGGGTGATATTGCGGATGGCCAAGCCACGGTCAAACGCCCCTCGGCGGGCCAGTTCATGCATCACGACCGAACCAAAGCCGCCCTCGGCCCCCTGTTCAACCGTCACCAATACGCGATGATCGTTTGCCAGCGCGGCCACCAGATCACCATCCAGCGGCTTTGCAAACCGCGCATCAGCCACGCTGACGTTGATGCTCTCAGCCTCAAGTGCCTCAGCAGCGGCCATGCATTCCGACAAATGGGCCCCGAAGGACAGGATCGCTACATCTTCCCCGTGTCGCAGCACCCGGCCCTTGCCTATGGGCAAAACCTCCCCCCGGTCCGGCAGTGTCGCGCCGGTGCCTGCGCCCCGAGGATAACGCACTGCGATCGGCCCGGTATCGTGCGCGGCAGCGGTGGCGACCATATGCACAAGCTCCGCCTCATCAGCAGCGGCCATGACGGTGAAGCCCGGCAAGCTGGTCAGATAACCGATATCGAAGGCCCCCGCGTGGGTCGCCCCATCGGCCCCAACAAGCCCGGCGCGATCAATCGCAAAGCGCACCGGAAGCCCCTGAAGCGCCACGTCATGGACCACTTGGTCATATCCGCGCTGCAAGAAGGTGGAATAAATCGCACAGAAAGGCTTGAGCCCGCTGGCCGCCATGCCGGCGGCAAAGGTCACACCGTGCTGCTCGGCGATACCAACGTCGAACACCCGTGCCGGAAACCGCGCGGCCATCTTCGAGACACCGGTGCCATCGGGCATTGCGGCGGTGACTGCCACTATGTCGGGGTCACGCGCCGCTTCATCGGTCAGGGCGCTGCTGAAAACGCTGGTAAAGCTGGGCGCGCCGCCTTTTGATTTGGCTTGCGTGCCGGTGTCCACATCGAACTTCGAAACGCCGTGGTATTTGTCGGTGCTGCTTTCAGCCGGCGTGTACCCTTTGCCCTTTAAGGTGCAGCAATGGATCAGCACCGGCCCCGTGGCGCGCGCCCGTGCGGCCCGCAAGACCGGCAAAAGCTGATCCATATCGTGGCCGTCGATTGGGCCGATGTAGTCAAAGCCCAACTCCTCGAACAAGGTGCCGCTGCCGGTCAGGCCGGTCACCAATTGCCGGGCGCGCTTGGCGCCTTCGCGTATCGGCGCAGGCATCGAGATCTCGAAGCCTTCGGCCATGGACCGCATCTTGGCCAAAGGCTCGTTGGCGTACATCCGGCTCAGATAGGACGACATCGCCCCTACCGGCGGCGCAATACTCATCTCGTTGTCATTCAGGATCACGAACAACCGCCGCCCTTCATGACCTGCGTTGTTCAGTGCCTCATAGGCCATGCCGGCACTAATCGCACCGTCGCCAATCACCGCGATGGCGTCACCGGTCGCCTGCCCCATGTCGCGGCCCACGGCAAAGCCCAGCGCGGCACTGATCGAGGTCGAGGAATGCGCCGCGCCAAAGGGATCATGCGCCGACTCCGCCCGCTTGGTGAAGCCGGAAAGCCCGTCTTTCTGGCGCAGGGTGCGGATTCGATCCCGCCGCCCAGTAAGAATTTTATGCGGATAGCATTGATGCCCCACATCCCAGATCAGCTTATCCATCGGCGTGTTGAACACCGCGTGAATCGCCACGCTCAGTTCCACCACACCAAGGCTTGATCCAAGATGGCCGCCGGTTTCCGACACCGCCGAGATGACTTCGGCGCGCAACTCGTCAGCGAGATCGGCCAAGTCGCTATCGGGCAATTGACGCAGGTCCGAAGGGCCGGCCACCCGATCAAGCAGTGGTGTTTTGGGTAAATCCTTGGTCATCGCTCCCCCCTTTACGGTGGCTCTGGCACCGCCCGGCAACGGGCGTGATGCAGACGGCGCGATGTAAAGCGGGGCGGCACACCATGGCGCCGCCCCGTGTTGTCTTAGTCGCCGTAGTCCGGCGCCCCCGTGGTGGCCAGTTCCGGCCAATCCTTGATCACGTTGGTCCCCTGAAGCGGCTGTTGATAGCCTTTGTGACAGGTCTTGCAGGCGGCCTTGGGCGCGTCCTGATGCACGGGGCCCAACCGTTCAGGCGGGTACTCGTCCTTGAGCGGCACAAGATAGTCATTGTTCAGCTCAAGCACCATCTGGATGCCAAGGCTTTCGGTGGCCCATTGCGGCGTCACCTGCGACCCGTCGTAAAACGCCCGGCTATTGTGACAGAACAGGCAGTTCACCCCCAAAGAGTTGCTGACATAGTTCATCAGCGAATAGGTTCGCTCGGCCTGCTGGATACCCGGATAGCCATCCTCGCCCGGCACACCGGCCACACGGCTTTCCAGATCATGCACCCCGATCACCTCACCATCCAGAAGATATTTTTCCAAGGCGTCGGATGGAAGCGAGGTGGACTGCGACTGTACCGTGGCCCGGTTTTGATTGGCCGACCAGCCCGACATCGCCTCGTTCACATCACCCAGTTTGAACCAGATATCGCTTGGCACGTTCTGGCCCCGGTGACAGGTCATGCAAGTCACGCCCACCTCTTTGTTGGCGTTGACATGGGCATCCCAGCCTTCATTGATGTTCTGGGTCATCTGGATCATCCGGCGGGCGACGACCTTGGTATAATGTTTGTCCTCACCATAGGTTTCGATGCCACCGTCACCATGACAATAGGCACAGCCCTGATCGGGCGAAACCCAACGGGTCATCGCCGCCATCAATCGGTTGAAGTTGGCATCAGTCAGATCGCCCAGAACCTGCACGTTCTGATAGATATCCCCGGCCAGTTCCTCGTCCGCCTCAGGCGGATAGGGCGGATCTTCCAGCAGCAGCTCGATATCGGGGTCCGGCGCGGCCAGATCGGCCTTGAACTCGGGCACCGACATGCCTGTGCCGCGCGGCCCGGTTTGCATGCTGTTGGTTGCGAAGGGTTGGCCCCAAGCAACCAGCATGGTGGCCGTAAAGACCGCCGCGCCGATCACCCCGATAATGACCGCAGGGCCATATATATTGGTGGGGTTCTCGCGGTTCCATTTGTCAAACCATTTGGGAAACATGGATCAATCCTCCTGACCGATGAAGGCTTCGTAAGTGCCATAGGCCTCGTAGCCGTATGAACCGTCGTACATCGGTGCGAAATTGTGCTCCTGCGCCCAGATGAACCAGTTGTCCACGACTGTCCCGGTCAGCAGGATACCAATCCCGCCGGTGATCGGCGTCAGAACCGCAAACCACCATGCCCAGCGGTGAATCCCCTCCATCGTAGCGTTGAATCCCATGGTCCAGCGCCAGAACAGGGCAGCGCGCTCACTGGCCGTCCCCCGGTCAACGATCTGCTCCAGCTCCCGGTCGCCGCCGAAACGTGTGACCGCAAGGATCGTGGCCCCGTGCATGGCAAACAATAGAACCGAGCCATACAAGAAGACGATTGAAAGGCAATGGAACGGATTATAGTAAAGGTTGCCATAACGGATGCTGAAGGCCGTCGTCCAGTCGAGGTGCGGGAAGATACCGTAAGGCACCGCCTCGCTCCACGATCCCATCAGGACAGGGCGGAAAAGGCCAAGCACAAGAAACAGCCAGATGGCCGAGCCGAAGGCCCAGAAGACATGCTTGCCCATCTTGTGACTGACAGCCAGTTGATAGCTGCGCGCCCACCAGGCCAAGACCGAGACCAGCAGGAAGAAGGACGAGATAATATACCACCCCCCTTCATCCAGCGGCGGAATCGACAACCCATGCTCCGGGCCCGGCGGCTCCAGCGCCAGCCAAAACCCCTGCCGCAGGAATTCCGGGATCGACCACCCTACCTGCGCCAGCATGTTGAACCCGACGATGACGAACCACAGCGTCCCGGTCAGCAGGCTGACCACCCCGAGCATACCAAGGTTGATCGGCCCGATCTGGGCATTGCCAATCCAGCCCGCGAGCTTGGAAAAGAAGGGCTTGCCCGCGCGTTCTTCGCTTAGGCGTCCACCGGTGTCATCCATGCCCCATTCGGGCGTGCCCTGCACCTGAACTTGCGTGAATATGTTTTGATACTCAGCCATGATTACATCCCCACCTGAGAGGGCCAAATCGGCGCTTCAAGCCACCAATTCCACCACTCGGGCCAGCCTTTGGTCCAAACCGGGCCGCTTATGATGATGCAGACCGCCGACCAGAACCCGGCATTAAGCGCCAGCAACAGACCTACGCGGTGAATCCCCAGCGTGCCCACCGAATAGCCGATGAAATCACGAAAGAACGTGTCCTCGTGATCGGGCGTTTTCATTTCTTCGCCCTTCTCGGGGTTGGCCGCCGACAGGATCAGACCGCCGTGCAAGGCCAAGGCAAGCGTGGTAGTGAAGAAGAAGGTCACCGCCAACATGTGCGCCGGGTTGTAATGGAAATGCAGATAGGCATAGCCGGTGTTGCTCACCCAATCGAGGTGGCTGAATATCCCGTAAGGGAAGCCATGCCCCCATGCCCCCATCAAAAGCGGCCGGAAGACAACCAGCGTGGCATAAGCGAAAATCGCGATGCTGAAGGCAAAGGGCACATGATACCCCATGCCCAGTTTCCGGCAGATTTCCACCTCGCGTAGTGCCCAACTGATGAAAGCACCCAGCGCGCAAATCGTAATGATCTGCCACAATCCGCCGTCCATCAACGGGGCCAGCCCCAGACCGTATTTCAGGTCAGGCGGCGCAATATTGATAAGCCATGGATTGAAGGTGCCCTGTTGCGAGGCCCCCCAGAAAATCAGGATGGTCCCGAGCGACGCGAAAAAGGCTGTCGTGACGCCAAAAAAGCCCACGTAAAATGGTCCGACCCAAAAGTCGAACAGATCGCCGCCAATCAGCGTCCCCCCGCGGACCCGGTACTTTCGTTCGAAACTGAG
>DATFKJ010000102.1:0-6190 GCA_035268705.1 Roseovarius sp.
AAGAAGGCGGCGCCGATGTGCTATGGCTGGAAACCATCAGCGCCCCCGAAGAATACCAGGCCGCCGCCGAAGCCTTCAAGCTGGCCGGTATGCCATGGTGCGGCACCATGAGTTTCGACACGGCGGGGCGCACGATGATGGGCGTCACCTCGGCCGACATGGTGACCATGGTCGAAAAGCTGGATAATCCGCCGCTGGCCTTCGGCGCGAATTGCGGTGTGGGCGCGGCGGACCTGATGCGCACGGTGATGGGCTTTACCGCCCAAGGCACCGAGCGTCCGGTGATCGCCAAGGGCAATGCAGGCATTCCAAAATATGTGGATGGGCATATCCACTATGACGGCACGCCGGAATTGATGGCGGAATATGCGGTTCTGGCGCGCGATTCCGGGGCCAAGATCATCGGGGGCTGCTGTGGCACCATGGCCGAGCACCTGTCGCACATGCGCGAGGCCTTGGAGACACGCCCAAAGGGCGAACGCCCGTCACTGGAAGAGGTGGCGGATAAGCTGGGTGGGTTTTCCTCGGCTGTGGATGGCACGGGCGAGGATGACACGCCCAAGCGCCGCACCCGCCGCCGCCGCGGTTAAAACAGGCTAAGTTGGTCGCCCAGTTTCGGCGGCGGCTTGAACAGATCGCAGCGCAGCTTTGGCTGCGCGCGATCCAGACCTGATTTTCTGGCTGCCAGATCAAAGCGTTGCGCAATCATCTCGGCATGGTGGCCACTGCCACGCATGCGATGTCCCCAATCCGATGCATAGTCTTGCCCGTCATGCATGCCGCGCACCAACCCCATGACGCGTGCCGCGCGATCGGGGTAGTTCTCGGCCAGCCAATCCTGAAAAAGCCGCGAGACTTCCAAAGGCAAGCGTAGCATGATCCACGAGGCCGCCGAGGCCCCTGCCCCACGCGCGGCTTCCAGCAAGGATTCGATTTCGTGATCGGTCAGGCCGGGAACGACGGGCGAGGTCATCACCCGCACGGGAATACCCGCCGCGGACAACCGTTCGATGGTGCGCAGACGGCGTCCGGGCGATGGCGCACGCGGCTCCATCCGGCGTGATAACTCCGCGTCCATGGTCGTGAGCGAAAGCCCGACGCGCACCAGACCGCGTTCAGCCATGTCCGATAGAATATCAATATCCCGTTCAATCAAGGTGCCCTTGGTCACAATGGCCACCGGGTGATTGAAGCGCAACAAAACCCTTAGACAGGCGCGCGTGATTTCATGTGTCCGTTCGATGGGCTGATACGGATCGGTATTGGTCCCGATGGCGATTGGCGCGACGCGATAGCGCGGCGAGCGCAACTCCTGTTCAAGCACCTGCGGTGCCTCGGCCCGCGCCACGAGGCGAGTTTCGAAATCCAGCCCCGCCGACAATCCCAGCCACGCGTGCGACGGCCTGGCAAAACAATAGATGCAGCCATGTTCGCATCCGCGATAAGGATTGATTGACCGATCAAAGGGCAAATCGGGTGAGCGGTTATAGGTGATCAGGCTGCGCGGGCGTTCCACACTCACCTTCGTGCGCAGGGCATCCGCGCCGGCAGGGGCAGGTTCATAGCTGCGGACGAAGGCCTCGTACCGCCCGCGCTCGTTGCTGGCTGCGCCACGACCGGGACTGCGAAGGCTTGGATCATGTGTGATCGAACGCGTCATAACCCATTATGGGAACATTTGACGAACAAATGCAATAAACCCATATAGTTCATGTATCATTTTCACAAGTAATGCGGCGCATAACGCGCTAAAGGTCGGAAGCAGGGCGGCCAGTGTCGCAATTCGGAAAGTTGAGATGCGACAAATTGACGAAAGCTGACGCAGAGACAAACGCACCCAACAGGTGCCAAAGGAATCGAGGAAATCGCTCATGTCTGATGAAGAAGACGACATCATCCTGTCGGAACTGGACGACGAGGAACTTGTCCAACAGATGTGGGACGACCTTTACGACGGTCTGAAAGAAGAGATCGAAGAAGGCGTCAATATCCTGCTTGAGCGCGGTTGGGCGCCTTACAAGATCCTTACCGAGGCGCTCGTTGGTGGCATGACCATCGTCGGCAAGGACTTCCGCGACGGAATCCTGTTCGTCCCCGAGGTTCTTTTGGCCGCGAACGCCATGAAGGCGGGCATGTTCATCCTCAAGCCCCTGCTGGCCGAAACCGGCGCGCCTCGCGTGGGGTCGATGGTGATCGGCACGGTCAAGGGCGACATCCACGACATCGGCAAGAACCTCGTGTCTATGATGATGGAGGGGGCCGGGTTCGAAGTGGTCGACATCGGCATCAACAATCCGGTCGAGAACTACCTCGAAGCGCTTGAAGAGCATAAGCCCGACATTCTGGGTATGTCGGCCCTGCTGACTACGACCATGCCCTATATGAAGGTCGTGATCGACACCATGGTCGAACAGGGCATCCGCGATGACTATGTTGTTTTGGTGGGTGGCGCGCCCCTCAACGAGGAATTCGGCAAGGCCATCGGCGCTGACGCCTATTGCCGTGATGCAGCTGTCGCCGTCGAGACCGCAAAGGAATACTGCGGCCGCAAACACAATCAGGGCGCCACGGGCTAAGGGCCTTGACGAGCATGCTTCCAAGCGGCCCGCCCTTGACGCGGGCCGTTTTCATTTCAAGGGTGGTACATGACCGATTTGCCCAGCGATACGATCCTGACCGAAGACGGCTTTGCCCAAACGGCCGCGGACGGGCGAATTTTGCTGATCGCCTGCGGGGCTTTGGCACGTGAGATTCTAGCGCTGAAACGGCTGAACGGCTGGGATCACATGGATCTGCAATGCCTGCCTGCCAAGCTGCACCTGTATCCAGACCGGATTCCCCAAGCCGTGGAACAATCGGTCACGGAGAACAGCGACAGCTATGACCGTATTTTCGTGGTTTACGCCGATTGCGGGACCGGGGGACTTTTGCAGGCCAAATGCGCAGAATTGGGCGTGGAGATGGTGGACGGCCCGCATTGTTATTCCTTCTTCGAAGGCAACGCCACCTTCGCCGCCCATGGCGACGAGGAAATCACCGCATTTTACCTGACGGATTTTCTGGTCAAACAGTTTGATGCTTTCGTCTGGAAGCCCATGGGGCTCGACCGGCATCCGCAGTTGCGCGACATGATATTCGGCAACTACACCAAATTGGTCTATCAGGCCCAAACCGATGACCCGGCCTTGCGCGCCAAGGCGGAAGACTGCGCCGAAAGACTTGGGCTTGCCTATGAGTACCGCTTTACGGGCTACGGAGATCTGGCCACCGCCCTCGAAGAGCAAGCCAAGACACCCTGACCTTCTTCTGTTCAAAAACATCCCGGGGAGTTTGAGGGGCAGCGCCCCTCATTCAAACACAACCAGCGCGGCGAAGCCGCACATTCGGGTCTCAGTTGCTCAGGCCGCGTCTGCCGCGACGGTGCGGATACGTTCGATCATCGCGTGCAGGCCATTGGACCGCTGCGCCGACAGATGGTCGTTCAGCCCAAGGCGGGCCAACTCGGTCGGCGCATCGACTTTAGGCACCTCGGCAATTGGCAAGTCGTTGTAAAGGGCGCGCAGAACCGAAATCAGGCCACGGACGATCATGGCGTCGCTGTCGCCGTCGAAGGAAAACATGCCACCGTCAGTATTCGGGTGGAGCCAGACCTGGCTGGCACAGCCGTCCACCTTCGTAGCGGGCACCTTGAGCGCCTCGTCCAGCGGTTCCATCGCGCGTCCGTGGTCAATGACGTAGCGATACCTGTCTTCCCAATCGTCGAGAAATTCGAAATCGGCCACGATATTTTCAAAGGCGTCTTGGGCCATGGTTTACTCCGGTTTGTCTTGGTTAAAGACCTAGGCGCGGGAAAGGTGAAGGTCCAGACCCCGCTTATACCTTTTCAAGGCGCGCGTGATAGGATAGTCGGGACAAAAGAGACAAAGGCGTTTGCGATGCGGATTTTTCTTTCCCTTCTCGTAGTTTCTTCGCTGGCTTTGGCGGGCTGTAGCGGTTGGCGCGATTCGCGCGTGAACCCATCCAACTGGTTTGGCTCCAGTGAACCGCGGCGCGTGGTCCAAGCCGACAGCACCGAAGAGGTGAACCCACTCATTCCGGAACGCACAGGAATTTTCGAGAAGCGCCCGAAGGATGTTTCCTATGAGGGAACCCCCGTCGATCAGGTAACCGCCCTGAGCATTGAGCGCACCCCCGGTGGGGCCATTGTCCGGGCGACGGGCCTGCCCCTCCGTCAGCAGGCCTTTGATGCCAGGCTGGTCAACGAGGGCGACGAGGATGATGAACTGCGACCAGTGGACGGCGTTCTGACCTTCCGGCTGTCGGCCGTTCAGTCGCGCATCGCGCCGCAGGGTCCCGAGCGGACCCGCCGTCTTCACGTCGCGCGGTTCGTGTCGGATCAGACATTGGCGCAGACGCGCGTCATCCGCGTTGTCGGCGCCCGGAACGAACGCGTCTCGCAGCGCTAGAACGCCTTACAAATCAACTGTCTTGATGGACCCGCCTTTGGCGGCCAGGGCGATTTCACCATCGCAAAGGCGCAATGCGTCTTGCCCGAAGACATCGTTGCGCCAGCCACGCAGGGCGGGCACATCGCGCAGGCCCGCAGAGAGCGCATCAAGATCCGCCGCACTGGCGATCAATTTCGAGGCGACGCCATAATTCTCCGTCTTAGCCTTGAGCAAAACGCGCAAAAGATCGGCCAAGGCCGGGTTCACTTGCAGCTTCTCGCGGCTGCGGTCGATTTTCGGCAGGTTTTCGGGCGGACAATTCACCCCGGCGTCAACGGCCTTCAGAATACCATCCGCAATATCGCCCTTGCGCGCCTCGCGCAGAAGCAGTCGAGAGCGTGACAGATCCTTGTGTGACAGGGGTTTTGTTGAGGCCAGTTCGACAAGCGCGTCATCCTTGAACACGCGATTGCGTGGAATATTGCGGGATTGGGCGTAGTCTTCGCGGAAACGGGCCAGTTCCCGCACGATCGCCAGAAACTTGGCCGAGGTATTACGGGTTTTGACGCGCTTCCACGCCTCGTCGGGTTGCACCACGTAGCTGGAGCCGTCCGTGAGAATCTCCAATTCCTCAGCGACCCATGCGGCGCGGCCGGTGTCCTCAAGCTTCTTGGCCAAGAATTCATAGATCTGACGCAGGTGCGTGACATCCGCCAAAGCATATTTCTTTTGCGCTTCGGTCAGGGGGCGGCGCGACCAGTCGGTGAAGCGCGAGCTTTTATCGAGCTGTTGCTTTGCGATCTTGCGGACCAGCGTTTCATAACCGGCCTGATCGCCAAAGCCGCAGACCATCGCAGCGACTTGCGTATCGAACAGGGGTTCTGGGATGACGCCGGCATCGACGTAGAAAATCTCAAGGTCTTGGCGCGCGGCATGGAAAACCTTGACCACCGAGGTGTCGCGGAAAAGGTCATAGAGGGGGTCCAGCGAGAGGTCGTTTTCCAGTGGATCGACCAGAACCGCGTCGGCATCATCGCGCCCCGGCAAAGCAAGTTGAATCAGGCAAAGCTTGGAATAATAGGTGCGTTCGCGCAGAAACTCGGTGTCGACGGTGATGTAATCGTGTTTCGCGGCCTCGGCACAGAAATCGGTAAGCTCTTTGGTGGTGGTCAGGGTTTTCATTTAAGGCATTTCTATTCTTGGGTGGTTCAAAGCGGGAAACCGCGCTTTATCCCGGTATAGGCAAAGACGCAGGCAATGAAAATGCCCCGCCCCGTTTGCCCTTTAGTTACAGGAAAACCGGGGTTCGGTCGCCTTGGGCAAAGCGGCGCAGTACGGCCGGATAAAGGTTGTGCTCTTGGCCAAGGACCCGCGCCGCGAGAGTATCAGGCGTGTCGTCGGCCAAGATGGGCACACGGGCTTGGCCAAGTATGGGGCCATCGTCCAGTTCGGAGGTGACTTCGTGGACGGTGCAGCCGGCCTCGGACTCGCCGGCCTCGATGGCGCGGGCGTGGGTGTTGAGGCCGCGATACTTGGGCAGGAGCGAGGGGTGAATGTTGAGCATCCGACCCTTGAAGGCGTCGATGAAGAGAGGCGTCAGAATACGCATGAACCCGGCGAGACAGAGGATATCGGGGCTATACGGCTCAAGCACTGAAATAAGCGCCTTTTCAAAGGCTTCGCGATCACCCTTAAAGTTTTTGTGATCCACATGTTCGGTGGCAATGCCCCGTGCCGCGGCT
>DATFKJ010000103.1:0-5472 GCA_035268705.1 Roseovarius sp.
TATCAGGACAAGTCCTTTGAAATGGACATCAAGACGCCGCCTGCGTCTTACTACCTGAAGAAGGCCGCCAAGCTGAAGTCGGGGTCGAACACCCCGGGCCGTGCGACCGCCGGATCGGTGTCCACCAAGCAGGTCCGCGAAATCGCGGAAGCCAAGTGGAAAGACCTGAACGCAAACGACGTCGAAGCCGCGATGAAAATCATCCTCGGCTCCGCACGCTCCATGGGCATCGAGGTGAAGTAAGATGGCAAAGCTTGGTAAACGTACCCGCGCCGCCCGTGAAGCCGTGAACGGCAAGGAAAACCTGAGCGTGGAAGAGGCCGTTTCGCTGGTCAAATCCAACGCCAACGCCAAGTTCGACGAAACCGTTGAGATTTCGCTGAACCTTGGTGTTGACCCGCGTCACGCCGACCAGATGGTTCGCGGCGTTGTCGGCCTGCCCAACGGCACCGGCAAAGACGTGCGCGTGGCTGTTTTCGCCCGTGGCCCCAAGGCCGACGAGGCGAAAGAGGCCGGTGCCGACATCGTGGGCGCCGAAGACCTTATGGAAACCGTTCAGGGCGGCACGATCGAATTCGATCGCTGCATCGCGACCCCCGACATGATGCCGATCGTCGGCCGTCTGGGCAAGGTGCTTGGCCCCCGGAACCTGATGCCGAACCCCAAGGTCGGCACGGTGACCATGGACGTGGCCGAAGCGGTGCAGAACGCCAAAGGCGGTGAAGTGCAGTTCAAAGCCGAAAAAGCGGGCGTCGTTCACGCCGGTGTCGGCAAAGCCTCGTTCGACGAAGGCAAGCTGGTCGAAAACGTGCGCGCCTTCGTGGCCGCCGTAAACAAGGCCAAGCCGACAGGCGCGAAAGGCACCTACGTCAAGAAGATCTCGCTGACCTCGACCATGGGTCCGGGTATCAGCATCGACGTCGGCAACGCCGCGTCGGAATAAGAATTTGCGCCGGTCCTTCGGGGCCGGTGTGAATGGCGGGGCCATATCCGGCCCCGTCCTGTCCGAGATGGAGGGTTGGGCGAACGCCCGGTAATTCCTTCCTGAGATGGGGAACGAGATGAGATTTCAACGAAGGCTAGGCCTTCGGGTGATCTTGGCCTCGGGACCCTCACTTTGGACCCGAACGCTGCCCCGAACGGGGTGGCAAACAAGAGCCGGGGGGAAACCCCCAAAATTGGAGTGAAACTGTGGATAGAGCCCAGAAAGAGAAAGTGGTCGAGGAACTCGGCCAGATCTTCGAAAGCTCTGGCGTCGTAGTGGTTGCCCACTACGCGGGTCTTACAGTTGCGCAGATGCAAGACCTGCGGGCCCGCGCCCGCGAGGCCGAAGCCTCTGTACGTGTCGCGAAAAACAGGCTCGCCAAGATCGCCCTCGAGGGTAAGCCGTGCGCAAGCATTGGTGAATTCCTGACGGGCATGACCGTTCTGACCTACTCGGAAGACCCGGTTTCGGCTGCGAAAGTGGCCGAAGGGTTTGCCAAGGACAATGACAAGTTCGTCATCCTTGGCGGTGCCATGGGGTCGGATCATCTGGACCGTGCCGGTGTCAAAGCCGTGTCCGATATGCCGTCGCGCGACGAGCTGCTTGCTCAGATCGCCGGTATGCTGGGCGCACCCGCTTCGGGCATCGCCGGTGCAATTGGCGCACCTGCTTCGAATATCGCGAGCATCCTTTCGACCATCGAAGAGAAGGCGGAAGCCGCGTAAGCAACTGAAAAGCTCCGCGTAGGGAATTCCCCTGACGTTGGAACACATCTTAAAACGGAAAGAGCTGATAAAATGGCTGATCTGAAAAAACTCGCTGAAGAGATCGTTGGTCTGACGCTTCTCGAAGCACAAGAACTGAAAACCATCCTCAAGGATGAATACGGCATCGAGCCCGCCGCCGGCGGCGCTGTGATGATGGCTGGCCCCGCAGAAGGCGGCGGCGAAGCGGCTGAAGAGCAAACCGAATTTGACGTGATCCTGAAATCGGCCGGCGCGTCGAAGATCAACGTCATCAAAGAGGTTCGCGGCATCACCGGTCTTGGCCTCAAAGAAGCCAAGGAACTGGTCGAAGCTGGCGGCAAAGCCGTCAAAGAAGGCGTCGACAAGGCCGAAGCCGATGAGATCAAAGAAAAGCTCGAAGCGGCTGGCGCCGAAGTCGAGCTCAAGTAATTGGCGCCGGGGCAACCCGGAGCACAATAAACTGGCTGAGCGCGGGCATATCCTGCGCTCAGCCGAACCTGTCTTAGAAAGGGCTTTTGCAGCCCACTTTTACAGCCCAATGGTTGGAAAGCCCTTTCTAAGGCGCGGTTCTCGCGATCGGGAGGCCTCTGGTGGGACAGGGGCCGGGAATGGATCGCACCCGCCGTCTCGTATGGGTACGCCGCTGTAGCCCGACAGCAGGCGTTTCCGGTGAGAAACGAAAGGTGACATCGACCATGGCTCAGACCTACCTTGGCCAGAAACGTCTGCGTAAATACTTCGGTAAAATTCGCGAAGTTCTCGACATGCCGAACCTCATCGAGGTTCAGAAGTCGTCTTATGATCTTTTCCTGAACTCCGGCGATCAGCCCCAGCCGACCGACGGCGAAGGCATCAAAGGCGTGTTCCAATCGGTCTTCCCGATCAAGGATTTCAATGAAACCAGCGTGCTGGAATTCGTCGACTACGAGCTGGAAAAGCCGAAGTACGACGTTGAGGAATGCATGCAGCGCGACATGACCTACAGCGCCCCGCTGAAGGTCACCCTGCGCCTCATCGTTTTCGATATGGACGACGATACCGGCGCCAAGTCGGTGAAGGACATCAAGGAACAAGACGTGTTCATGGGCGATATGCCCCTGATGACGCCGAACGGCACCTTCGTCGTCAACGGCACCGAACGCGTGATCGTGTCCCAGATGCACCGCTCGCCCGGTGTGTTCTTCGACCACGACAAGGGCAAGACCCACAGCTCGGGCAAGCTGCTCTTCGCCTGCCGCATAATTCCCTACCGCGGCTCGTGGCTCGATTTTGAATTCGACGCCAAGGATATCGTCTTCGCCCGGATCGACCGCCGCCGCAAATTGCCGGTGACGACCCTGCTTTATGCACTGGGTCTCGATCAAGAAGACATCATGAATGCCTACTACAACACGGTCGATTACAAGCTAAAGAAAAAGGCCAACGGCTGGGTCACCAAGTTCTTCCCGGAACGTGTGCGCGGCACCCGCCCGACCTTCGATCTTGTTGATGCCAAATCGGGTGAAGTGATCGCCGAAGCGGGCAAGAAAGTGACCCCGCGCGCCGTCAAGAAACTGATCGACGAAGGCGAAGTGACCGAACTTCTCCTGCCCTTCAATCAGATCGCCGGCAAATTCGTGGCGCGTGACATCATCAACGAAGAAACCGGGGCGATTTATGTCGAAGCCGGGAACGAGTTAACGCTGGAGCGCGACAAGGATGGTGAAATCATCGGCGGCACCGTGCAGGAACTGATAGATGCGGGCATCACCGACATCCCGGTTCTGGACATCGACAACATCAATGTCGGCCCCTACATGCGCAACACCATGGCGATGGACAAGAACATGAACCGCGAAACCGCGCTCATGGATATCTATCGCGTCATGCGCCCCGGTGAGCCGCCCACGGAAGAAGCCGCATCGGCCCTCTTCGATACGCTGTTCTTCGACTCCGAGCGTTATGATCTTTCGGCCGTTGGCCGGGTGAAAATGAACATGCGCCTCGCGCTTGAAAAGCCCGACACGCAGCGCACGCTGGACCGCGAGGATATCGTGGCCTGTATCAAGGCGCTGGTGGAACTGCGCGATGGGCGCGGCGACATCGACGACATCGACCACCTTGGCAACCGCCGGGTGCGTTCGGTCGGCGAGCTGATGGAAAACCAGTACCGCGTCGGCCTTCTGCGGATGGAGCGCGCGATCAAGGAACGCATGTCGTCGGTCGAAATCGACACGGTCATGCCGCAAGACCTGATCAACGCCAAACCCGCCGCGGCGGCAGTACGTGAATTTTTCGGCTCCTCGCAGCTGTCGCAGTTCATGGACCAGACCAACCCGCTCTCGGAAGTCACCCACAAGCGCCGTCTCTCGGCGCTTGGGCCGGGTGGTCTGACGCGCGAGCGTGCCGGCTTCGAGGTGCGCGACGTTCACGCCACCCACTATGGCCGGATGTGCCCGATTGAAACGCCGGAAGGTCCGAACATCGGCCTGATCAACAGCCTCGCGACCTTCGCCCGCGTGAACAAGTACGGCTTCATCGAAACGCCTTATCGCAAGGTGGAAAACGGGCAGGTGACCGATGACGTCGCCTATATGTCCGCCACTGAGGAACAGCGTCACGTCGTGGCGCAAGCCAACGCCAACCTCGACGAGGGCGGCAAGTTCGTGAACGAGATGGTCAACACCCGTCAAGCCGGGGAATACACCCTGTCGCCCGTCGAAGGCGTGGACCTGATCGACGTCAGCCCAAAACAGCTGGTCTCGGTCGCGGCCTCACTGATCCCGTTCCTTGAAAACGACGACGCCAACCGCGCGCTCATGGGCTCGAACATGCAACGTCAGGCCGTGCCGACGCTGCGGTCCGAGGCCCCGCTTGTGGGCACCGGCATCGAAGAGGTTGTCGCACGCGACTCGGGTGCGTCGATCATGGCCAAACGCGCCGGTGTTATCGACCAGGTCGATGCCCAGCGGATCGTGATCCGCGCCACCGCCGACCTTGAGGTGGGCGACCCCGGCGTTGACATCTACCGGATGCGCAAGTTCCAGCGGTCGAACCAGAACACCACCATCAACCAGCGTCCGCTGGTGAAAGTGGGCGACACGGTCGAAAAAGGCGAAGTGATTGCCGATGGTCCGTCCACGGATATGGGCGAACTGGCACTTGGCAAGAACGTGGTCACGGCCTTCATGCCGTGGAACGGTTACAACTTCGAAGACTCGATCCTGATCTCCGAGCGGATCGCGCGCGATGACGTCTTTACCTCGATTCACATCGAGGAATTCGAGGTCGCCGCCCGTGACACCAAGCTCGGGCCAGAGGAGATCACCCGCGACATCCCCAACGTCGGTGAAGAAGCGCTGCGCAACCTCGACGAGGCGGGCATCGTTTACATCGGCGCCGATGTGGAGCCGGGCGATATCCTCGTGGGCAAGATCACCCCCAAGGGTGAATCGCCCATGACCCCGGAAGAAAAGCTGCTGCGCGCCATTTTTGGTGAAAAAGCCAGCGACGTGCGCGATACCTCGCTCCGCGTCAAACCGGGCGATTATGGCACCGTGGTCGAGGTGCGTGTCTTCAACCGCCATGGCGTTGAAAAAGACGAACGCGCGCTTCAGATTGAACGCGAAGAGGTCGAACGCCTTGCCCGTGACCGCGATGACGAACTTGGGATTCTGGATCGTAACATCTATGCCCGTCTGAAATCGCTTATCCTTGGCAAAGTGGCTGTCAAAGGCCCCAAAGGCGTCAAAGCCAACTCGG
>DATFKJ010000104.1:0-6305 GCA_035268705.1 Roseovarius sp.
GCCGCAATATTCCGGTTATTGTCGTCACCGGGCGCTCCGATCCTCAAGACCGGGTGCGCGGCCTTGAAAACGGGGCCGATGACTACATCACCAAGCCCTTTCATTTCCGCGAGATCGTGATGCGGATCGAACACGTCCTGCATCGTTATGAGCTTGAGGCCGGTCGCAACGGAACCGAGGTTCCAAGCCAGATCGACTTTGACCATTGCATCTTTGACACGCGGCGACGTTATGTGCGGAAAATAGACGGCGACGATTTGGAACTCACCGAAACTGAACTCAGGCTTCTGGAAATATTCGTCAGCAACCCTGGGCGCGTCCTAAGCCGCGATGACATTTCGCTTAGTTTGCGAGGGCATGAATGGTCACCACTCGACCGAACGATCGACGGACATGTTGCAAGGCTGCGCCGAAAGCTTGAGCCCAATACTGAAACCCCTCAGTTGATCAAAAGCGTTCGTGGCGTCGGATATGTCTTCACCGGTGAAATCAGATCTTTAGAGGAGGCCGCCGACAAAGCGCATTCCTGATGCACTGACTCAGCTTTGACATGGAATAGGGTTTGGGCAGAAGCGGAATCTCCCTTTCGTCCAAAGGACTACGGGTCGCTTGACCCGAGGGTTTGTTCCCGGTCGTCAGCAATATGCCGACAGACGGGTACTTGGCGCGAACCTGTGCCAGCAAATCTCGACCCGACAGAGGACCGGTCATAGACATATCACTGAATACAACGTCGATATGATGCCCTGCTTCAAGCTGTTGGAATGCCTCTGAGGCATTGCGCGCCTCGAACACGACATAGCCAAGAACCTCAAGACGTTTCAACACTGTCTCACGCACCATGTCGTCGTCCTCCACGACAAGTATGGCCTCTCCATCGCCATCGACGAGTTCGTCTTCACAACCATCCGACACAAGCATGCTCGGTTCAGCGTCCTGTTCCCGCGGCAGGTAAATGGACACCGTCGTTCCGCTCCCTTCTTGCGTTTCGATATGGACGCATCCGTTTTCCCGGGCGGCGAAAGCGGCCACCGTGGTAAGCCCCAATCCAGTTCCGCGTCCGCCTGTTTTCGTGGTAAAGAACGGCTCTTGCGCCATTTCGGCCGTGCTGGGCGGCATACCTGTTCCGGTGTCGCGCACGAAGACCCGCAGGTAATCACCCGACGCGGCACAATTCAGGCTTTCAACCATTGCCGCATCAAGCGCCACGTTTTCGATGCCCACGATGATCTCGCCCCCATCCGGCATGGCGTCACAGGCGTTGATCACGAGGTTGAGCAAGGCACTATTCAGTTCGGCATCGTCAGCGCGGACAATCCAAGGCTGATTGATACTCTGCAACGTTAACTTGGCCTTATCGTCTACGGCACGCGATAGCATCGGCCACATCAAGGACAGTTGGCGCCCCACATCAAGCAAACCCGACTGGGTATGGCGGGTTTTGGCAAGCGACAGCAGCCGGGAATTAAATGATGCACCTGTACGCAATGCTTCGATGGCCGTCTCCATCAGCCTAAGGGCACCCTCATCGGTTATGCGCCTTTGAGCAAGCTCAAGATTCGACAAAATGACCGTAAGCAGATTGTTGAAATCATGTGCAATCCCACCTGAGAGCCTTCCAATCGCTTCCAAGCGCTTGGACTGTTCAAGATTTTGCTGCATTCGCCGGGTTTCGGTAATGTCCAAGAGCATACCGCGAACACGGGTTGCGCTTCTTTGAAACGCGTTGCTGTCAAACATGACCTGTCCGTGAACCTGTAGCCAACGGCGCGAGCCGTCTGCGTGGGTGATGGCCAGATCTTGCCTCAGAACTCCGTCGCTTTGGGAGTGAAACGCCGATTGCAATTGACGACCGACCTCCAGTGTCGCGCGGTGGCCGATCAACTGCTCCATCTCATGAACGCTCGTGGGACAGGCGTCATGGGCCAATCCAAGAAGCGAAAGCGCCTCTGGCGACCAATGCGCCTTGCCGGTTGTCATATCTACATCAAACGTGCCGAAGTGCGCCGCTTCCGCCGCTTGGCGCAATCGCGCTTCGCTTTCACGCAAGGATTGCTCGGCCAGCTTGCGATCGGTGATATCCTCGGCAAACAGGATGAGGCCAGCCACCTCTGCGGCGCGATTGTGCCAAGGGTGAATCTCCCAACGAAGCCACTGCAACCGCCCGTCTGGCCAGCGATACCAATCCTCCGCACTTTTGACTGTTTCGCCAGCCAAACCACGTTTATGTGCCTGCACCCAGCTTTCGGGCAAACGCGGGAACACTTCGTAATGACTGCGGCCTTCGATACTTCCAAGGTCCAGTTCATAGTCAGACATCCACCGTCGGCTGCATCGGATATAACGCATGTTGCGGTCAACCATGGCCATAGGGATCGGCGCTTGCTTGATGAAGCCTTCGAGTTGTTCACGCATGACATGCAAATCGGTCAGGGTTTGAACACGATCGGAAATGTCACTCAGCAAAGCAACGATGCACGCCGGTTGGTCGCCGTTTTCCAAAATAAGCGAGAATTTCGCATTGACCCAGATATCGGCGCCATCGGCCTGCTGAAACCGGTATTCAACCTCCGTCGCGAGAACGCGACCTTCGACCAGATCTTCCATGGCTGACTTATGGCGCGCTCGATCCTCGACATGCACCATATCCTGAAAACCAAGGGATTCCAGTGCGTCGGCATCATGTCCCACCAAGGCGCCGAAAGCCGGGTTGCACCTTTCAATTCGTTCGTCGAGACCGACCACCACAATCGCCGTAGGCGCGGTTGCGAATACACGCTCGAACCAATCGTCCAAGTGCAACTCATCGGTGACCGACTTTAGGTCCAATCGGTCGATTTCTGAAGGTCGTGCCATACAGCGTCCCCAAGCCTACAAGCGAACCCGTACCACGATATGCACCACAAGGCATAGCGCGCGCACAATTCTACACATTTCTAATTTTGCATACTTCGCGATTATCGCTCTTAATGACTTTGCCTTTGGGGGCCATGGGCAAAACGGGAATCGTCCATGGCTAGGCATTCTGAAAATTGTACGGCACTCGCCGCTGGTATGAGTTCCAACAGCAATCCTCACGGTTATGAGGATCCGCAATTGGTGCCGGGATCATACATTTCCGGCCTGCTCATGGGGGATTATTTAAAATGAATGTTGTATCAATGCACCGTAAGTCATGCGAGTGCCAGGCATGCCCAGTTCCGGGCTCGTCCTTTTGTGCTCATGCACCGGGACAGGACAAAGAAGACATTGCCCAAATCGCACATCGTACGCGTTTCAAACAGGGTCAGTCGGTAATGATGCAGGGCGACGAATCCGAAAAGATCGGTATTTTGAGGTCCGGCGTCATCAAGACCGTCTTCATGACCGAAGACGGAGATACCCAAGTCCTTGGCTTGCTGTTTCCGGGGGATTTTATCGGGCGCGCGTTCGAAAAAGAGTATCGCTTTTCATATGAAGCCGCGACCGATATCGACACCTGCCTATTTAAAAGGGCCTCGTTCGAGGGGCTTCTGATGGGGTCGCCGGCTTTGGAGCATGGCTATCTGCTCAGTACTTTGCGCCAAATGGACAAGATGAATAGCTGGACTTGCCTGCTTCGTGGCCGAACCGCGCGCGAACGTGTTGCCGCCTATTTCATATTTTGCGCTCTGCACGACGGGGAAACGGACGCCGCCTTGGATCTCTCCGGGAAGCAACCCATCGTTGAACTGAGACTCAGCCGAACCGATCTGGCCAGCCTGTTGGACATGACACCGGAAACCTTCTGTCGGTGCCTTCATGGCTTGGCGGACAAGGGGGCGCTTCATATCTGCGCACCGCATCGGATTGAGCTGACAGACATCGCTCGGCTTCGCGAATTGGCGGGGCCGCCGTTGGAAGGTTTGGTCGAAAAACCGCAACGCGCGGTGATCTAAGGCCTGCTTTTACCAACAAGAGTTTGGGGCCTAACGCCCCAAACTCGCACAGGCTGGCCCTCGGTCATGCCTGCGTCGCCCACTCCAATTGATCCTCTGTCTCAACAGCACATGGGCGAACCGCGCGCAAGCGGGCAAGCGCTGCATCCGGGTCTTCACCAGCCTCGACCATAAGGCGCAAAGCCGCCATACCTGACCGCCCGCACCCTCCCATGCAATGGATCAGCACCCGACCGCCACCCTGCAAGGCGGCAAGTGCCGCCCGGCTTGCCTCGTGCCAAGTGTCCTCCTCGGTGATCGAGGGCACACCGAAATCTGCAACGGGGACGTGCGACCACCGGG
Organism: Roseovarius sp.; assembly: GCA_035268705.1. Classification (GTDB taxonomy): domain Bacteria; phylum Pseudomonadota; class Alphaproteobacteria; order Rhodobacterales; family Rhodobacteraceae; genus Roseovarius. The sequence goes on from DATFKJ010000104.1 coordinate 4,260, forward strand.
TGCCGGCGTCCTGTAAATCAGCTCCCAGATCACCGGCCCCGTGCCGCGCCAATTCGGGCAAGGTTGCCATGCTGAGAACCAAGGCAGGCTGCCAGTCGCGCAAATGGGCAAGGTCCTCGGCATAATGCCCGCCACGGCCCGGCATCGGCGCAATGGCCAGAATCCCCTCGCTCACTGGTAGGGCGAATATGATGAAGCCGGACACGGGGCAACCTATGGCCGGTTGGCCGAACAGATGTCGCTCTGGCCCATCTCTCCGGCTTCACGGCCAATGGCCAGCACCACCGGAAGGCCGACGCCGCCGATCACGGCCGCGCCATCGCTGTCCATAGGGTGCCGGTCCTCGGCATTCCGGCTGCGACGCATTCCTCGCAAACGCATGTTCCCCCCACATCCTACCAATTAACGACAACTACCCTTGCGCCATCCCCGAACAAAAGCAAGCCGCTGCGCAGAAAGGTGGACGCCCCGCGCGACCCGCTTTAGGTTCAACTGGTATCGCGAATCCAAAGGCCCCGAATGACCGACACCCCCTCGACAGCCTATCAGGTGCTTGCCCGGAAATACCGGCCCGAAACCTTCGCCGACCTGGTGGGGCAGGACGCCATGGTGCGTACCCTGAAGAACGCCTTCAAAGCCGACCGGATCGCACAGGCCTTCATCATGACCGGCATTCGCGGGACGGGTAAAACCACCACGGCGCGGATCATCGCCAAGGGCATGAACTGCATCGGTGCGGATGGTCAGGGCGGCCCCACGACAGACCCCTGTGGAGAATGCGAACATTGCACCGCCATCATGGAAGGCCGCCATGTCGACGTAATGGAGATGGACGCGGCCTCGCGCACAGGCGTCGGCGACATCCGCGAGATCATCGAGTCCGTCCACTACCGCGCGGCCTCCGCCCGCTACAAGATCTACATCATCGACGAGGTGCATATGCTCAGCACCTCGGCCTTCAACGCGCTTCTCAAGACGCTGGAAGAACCGCCCGAGCATGTGAAGTTCATCTTCGCCACCACCGAGATTCGCAAGGTTCCAGTGACGGTTCTGTCGCGTTGCCAACGGTTCGATCTGCGCCGGATCGAACCCGAGGTGATGATCGGCCTTCTGAACCGCATCGCCACGGCGGAAAGCGCCGAGATCAGCGACGACGCGCTTGCCCTCATCACCCGCGCCGCCGAAGGCTCGGCCCGCGATGCCACCTCGCTGCTGGATCAGGCCATCAGCCACGGCGCGGGAGAAACCACCGCCGATCAGGTCCGCGCCATGCTGGGGCTGGCCGACAGGGGCCGGGTTCTGGACTTGTTCGATCTGATCATGAAAGGCGATGCCGCAGGCGCCCTGACAGAATTGTCGGGCCAATATGCCGAAGGCGCGGACCCGATGGCGGTGCTGCGTGATCTGGCAGAGGTGACGCATTGGATTTCCGTGGTCAAGATCACGCCGGACGCGGCCGAAGATCCCACCATAGGCCCCGATGAACGCGCCCGTGGTCAAAGCATGGCGAACGCCTTGCCGATGCGGGTTTTGACGCGCATGTGGCAAATGCTTCTCAAAGCACTGGACGAAGTGGCCGACGCCCCCAACGCCATGATGGCCGCCGAGATGGCAGTGATCCGGCTAACCCATGTGGCCGACCTGCCGTCGCCCGAAGAACTGGTGCGCAAGCTGCGCAATACGCCTCCGCCCCCCTCACCCGGGCCCGGCGGCGGCGCGGCTGCCCCGCAAACCGGCGGCACGACACAGGCCCAAGGCGCCCCCGCGCCGACGCACCCCGGCCCTTCCGGCCCAAGCGCCTCGGGCGCAAGCCCGGCTTTGGCCGTGGCCAACGAAGCCGCGTTCGCCCATTACCCAACCTTCGAACATGTGGTCGAACTGATCCGCACACAGCGCGACGTGAAGCTTCTCGTCGAGGTCGAAACCTGCGTGCAATTGGCCAGCTACCGGCCCGGGCGGATCGAGTTTCAGCCAACCGCGGACGCACCCCAAGACCTGTCACAACGCCTTGGGGCCGCCTTGCAACGCTGGACCGGAACGCGCTGG
>DATFKJ010000105.1:0-5915 GCA_035268705.1 Roseovarius sp.
GCCAACAACCTTCATAAGGCACATGTAAAATACCTTGAATCGCGCCTCGTTGAAATCGCCTACGGGGTAAAGGCCACGGCTTTGGACAATGGGAATATCCCACCGCGCAGCAGCCTTTCCGAAGCAGATCAGGCCAATATGGAATCCTTTCTGGATACGCTTCGCATGGTTCTGCCTGCAATCCGTGTCGATATCTTCATGGATAAATCCCGCCCGACTTCAGAGCCAACGAAAGCCAATGATGCGGCGCTCCCTGTCTTCGAACTGTCAACGCCCCGCATCGGGATCAAAGCGACCGCTGTTCTGAAAGATGGGGAGTGGATTGTCCAAGCCGGATCATTGGCCCGGAACGAATGGGTTGGAGACCGGGCACACAACACGAATTACCACACTCTCTTTGACGAGCTTTGCGAAAATGGCGTCTTGGAAATCCACGGCAAACATAGGATCTTCACGCGCGACTACGCTTTTTCCAGCCCAAGTGCCGCAGGCGCGGTGGTGAACGGGCGTTCGACAAACGGCCGAACCGCATGGAAACTACATGATGACAGTCGGACCTATGCTCAGTGGGAAGATGATCAGCTAGCGAAGGTAACCGAAGAATGATCACCGTCGCCGAGGCCCTTGATCACCTGCTGTCCCTTGTCTCGCCCCTGCCCACCGAACAGGTGGGGCTGGCCGAGGCGGCGGGGCGTTGCATGGTGGCCCCGGCCAAGGCATTGCGCGATCAGCCACCCTTCGCGGCCTCTGCCATGGATGGCTATGCCGTCCGCGACGAGGATGCCCGCGCCGGCGCAACCCTCACCGTCATCGGAGAGGCGGCGGCGGGCCATGCCTTCGATGGCACCGTCTCAACCGGCCAGGCCGCCCGCATCTTCACCGGCGCGCCCCTGCCGCAAGGGGCCGAGCGCGTGGTGATCCAAGAGGACGTCAATCGGAAAGGCGACCGGATCACCATTGGCGATAAACTTGAGGGCAATCCCTTCGTTCGCCCCATGGGAGCCGATTTCAAATCCGGTCAGGAGGTCAGCGCGCCGCGTGTCCTGCGCGCCACGGATATCGCCCTACTGGCCGCGATGAACATCCCCGAGGTCACTGTCAGCCGCAAACCGCAGGTGGCGCTGATTTCCACTGGCGATGAACTGGTCATGCCCGGTGACACCCCCGGCCCGGATCAAATCATCGTATCAAACACCTATGGCCTGAAGGCCATGCTGGATGGCATGGGGGCCCATGCCCGTATCCTGCCCATTGCCCGCGACAACCGCGCCTCGCTCGCGGCCTGTTTCGATCTGGCCGAAGGGGCCGATCTGATGGTCACCATCGGCGGGGCATCGGTGGGCGACCACGATCTGGTGGGCGATGTTGCCGCCAGCCTCGGCATGGAACGCAGCTTCTACAAGGTGGCCATGCGCCCCGGAAAACCCCTGATGGCCGGACGCATGGGAGATGCCGCCATGGTCGGTCTGCCCGGTAATCCGGTCTCCGCCATGGTCTGCGGCCATGTTTTTCTGGCCCCGATGATCCGCTGCATGCTGGGCCTTGGTACAACCCTGCCTGCCCGGCAAGAGGCCCGGCTGGCCCATGACCTTGATCCGAACGGACCGCGCGAACACTACATGCGCGCCGAGGTGAAGGACGGGCAAATCACCCCCGAACCGCGCCAGGACAGCGCGCTTTTGTCGGTTCTGGCCAATGCCAACGCCCTGATGATCCGCCCTGCGGGAGATCCGCCCAGAAAGGCTGGCGAGGCGATGCAATACCTCTCGTTGTAAAGCGGGGGCTCTGCCCCCAACGTTGAAAATCAAAGGATTTTCAACGCCTCCCCCGGGATATTTGTGAAAAGAAGAAGGCCTGGGGTCGTTCCATCAACCATAGGTCGGTTGACACAAACCGTGAACATGCGTAGAACAAAAAGAAACGCATGTTCTCGGAGGGATGTATCGTGCTTACCAAGAAACAATTGGATTTGCTGGGTTTCATCCATGCCCGCGTGCAACGCGACGGCGTCCCGCCCAGCTTTGACGAGATGAAAGAGGCGCTGGACCTTCGCTCGAAATCCGGCATTCACCGCCTGATTACCGCTCTTGAAGAACGCGGGTTCATTCGTCGTTTGGCGCACCGGGCCCGCGCCCTTGAAATCATCAAACTGCCCGAAAGCATGGGCGGCGAGTCCAGCAACGGCTTTACCCCTCGCGTGATCGACGGCGAAAAGCCTGAGGCGGGCCAACCCGCCAATGCCTTGGCCGTCGAGGCGGCCGCAGCCATGGAACTGCCCGTCATGGGCCGGATCGCTGCCGGTGTTCCGATCGAGGCCATCACAAATGCCAGTCACAACGTGGCCGTGCCGCAATCCATGCTGAGCGGTCAAGGGGATCACTACGCGCTTGAGGTCAAGGGCGACTCGATGATCGACGCAGGTATCAACGACGGCGATATCGTGGTGATCCGTGAAACCAAGACTGCCGACAATGGCGATATCGTCGTGGCGCTGGTCGAAGATCACGAGGCGACGCTCAAGAAATTCTACCGCAAGGGCAATGCCATCGCGCTGGAGGCCGCCAACCCGGCCTATGAAACCCGTGTCTTGCCCGAGGAAAAGGTAAAGGTGCAGGGCCGTCTTGTGGGCCTCATTCGCACCTACTGATCATTCCACAGGCGTGCGCCAGTGATCTGGCGCGCGCTGACCTCTCTCACCCCGCCCGTATCATCGACATAAAGCGCAAGCGCGCCGCTTTTGCGCAGGGTTCCGGGATGGAGTACCCTGCATGGCAGGCCGCTGAACGGGCTGCCCGCCTCGGGCCGGGTGTTCATCACCACCCAATCCTCGGGCTGACAGCCCACAAAGCGCGCCGCGGCCCGCTTCCCGCGCAAGGCGATGATCGACACTGGCGCCTGCCCCTCACGCCAAAGCGCGGCTGCGGCCTCTTGCTCCAAAGCGACCCCGTCGTTTTCCAGCCAGTTCATCGCGACAAAGCCTGACCCTCGCGCCCGGTTGAGCGACCGGCCCTTCTCGGTCATCACCCCGATCAGGCTGCCGTTATCCGCAATGAGCACATCCGGCCGTTCCGTGTTCATCCAAAGCACCATACTCAGGGCCGCAGGTACAAGCCCGATCCAACGCGCACGGCCCTGCCACAGCACGACGATCAAGCTGCCGACTGCCAAAAGCGGCAAAACCTCGGGCGTCGGGCTCACCACCGTGCCGCGTGCGCCCTCAAGGTTCGACACCCAATGCGCCACGCTCAGGATCCAATCCAGCCCCAGCCCCATGATCCAAAGCGCCAGTGCCTCCAACCCAAGGGGCATGAGGCACACCGCCAGCACGGCAGCGGGCATCACCAAAACACCCATCAAAGGCACGCTCAACAAGTTGGCCACCAGCCCGTAATGCGCGAACTGGTTGAAATGCGCCGCCGCCACCGGCGCGGTCGCCGCCCCCGCCACCGCCGAGGACACCACGACCGCAACCACAGGCCGCAACCACTTCGGGCCGAGCGGCACCCTGGCGTCACGCAGCCACCCGAATACTGCAACCAAGGCGGTTGTCGCTGCAAATGACATCTGAAACCCCGGGCCCAAAAGGGCCTCTGGCCGCAAGACCAACACGATCACCGCAGCCACGGCAACGGCACGCAACGACAAGACCCGCCGGTCCGCCATGACCGCGACCAAGGCCACCGCGGCCATGACAAAGGCCCGCTCGGTCGCCACGTTGCCGCCCGACAGGCCCAGATAGACCGCCGCCACCGCCAAGGCCCCAAGTGCCGATATCTTCTTCGCCGGCACCCGAAGGCCCACGGCCGGAATCAGTGAAAACCCCACGCGAAACGCCGCGAAGACGAACCCGGCCAACAACCCCATATGAAGACCCGAGATCGCCAAAAGATGTGCAAGGTTTGACAATCTCAACGCGCGCAACGTCTCCTGCCCCATGCCAGAGCGGTCGCCAGACATGATCGCGGCGGCGAAGGCACCGGCCTCACCCGGCAAACCTGCCTGCACGCGGTCTGATAACCCCATACGCGCCTTGAACATCCACAGCCCCTCCCCCGGAGGCTCCAGCGTGAGCACCGGCGTACGGGTGTATCCAACCGCCCCCAGACCCTGAAACCAGGCATGCCGTTGAAAATCGAACCCGCCGGGCTCCACCGGTCCTCCGGGGGGTGACAAATGCCCTGTCAGGATCACCACCATCCCCGGCTCCGGCGTGATGAACCCTTGCTGACCATGCAATGAGACCCGGACCCGCGCCGGCGTACGGCTCGGCCTGACATCGTCCAGAACCACTTGATCAAGGGTCAGGCGCAACGCATCCGAGGCCGAGCGATCCATATCCACGATCCGCCCCTCGATCGGCCCGTAATACCGCCAGCCGATGACAGGTTCGGCCATTTGATGGGCGCGCGCGCCCGCAAGGCAAAGGCCAAGCGCCACAAGCACCACGGCCCAGACGAAAGGCGCCCAAAGGCCCAGCCATCGGGTCAAGACCAACCCGATCAGGATCAAGCCAAGGAGCGTAGCGTAGTGGGCCAACCCCGGCTCCCACCCGAGGGAAAAGTAAATCCCCACGCCCAGCCCAAGGCACAACGGAGCCCAGGCAAAAAGGTGTCCGCGTTGCGTCAACCACGCGTCAACAAGGGCGGGCCACGGGGCAAGGCTGCGGGCCAAGTCTTGTCTCCCTTCCGGTGCAGCATTAGACAGGCGCAAACGCTACGCCCCACATGCTTACCGAAAGGTTAATCCCGCCCATGGCCAACCCCGTCGTCACCCGTTTCGCCCCCTCGCCCACCGGTTTTCTGCATATCGGCGGGGCGCGCACGGCACTTTTCAACTGGCTTTATGCCCGCGGGCGCGGCGGACAGTTCCTGCTGCGCATCGAGGATACCGACCGCGCACGCTCTACCCCCGAGGCCACGCAGGCGATCCTTGATGGCATGGCATGGCTTGGCCTGGACCACGACGGCGAAGTGATAAGCCAATTCGAGCGCGCCAACCGTCACCGCGACGTGGCCCTCGAAATGCTGGACCAAGGCACCGCGTACAAATGCTTCTCAACGCAGGAAGAAATTCAAACCTTCCGCGACGCGGCACGCGCCGAGGGTCGTTCGACCCTTTTTCAAAGCCCGTGGCGCGAGGCTGACCCGGCCACGCACCCCAACGCGCCCTACGTGGTCCGCCTCAAGGCCCCGCGCGACGGCCAGACGGTGATCCGCGACGAGGTGCAAGGCGATGTCACCATCCGCAACGATCAACTCGACGATATGGTCCTGCTGCGCAGCGATGGCACCCCGGTTTACATGCTCGCCGTGGCAGTGGACGATCACGACATGGGCGTCACCCACGTGATCCGGGGTGATGACCACCTCAACAACGCCGCCCGCCAAATGCTGGTCTATCAGGCCATGGGCTGGCCACTGCCGACTTATGCGCATATCCCGCTCATCCACGGCCCTGACGGCAAGAAGCTCAGCAAACGCCACGGCGCGCTTGGCGTCGATGAATACCAGAAGATGGGCTACCCGGCGGCCGGCATGCGCAATTACCTCGCACGCCTCGGTTGGAGTCACGGCGACGACGAGTTTTTCACCGACGCTCAGGCGCAAGACTGGTTCGACCTTGGCGGAATCGGCAAATCGCCCGCGCGTTTCGACTTCAAGAAGCTCGACAACCTCTGTGGTCAGCACATCGCCGCGAGCGACGATGCTGCATTGCTGCATGAATTGCAGGAATTTCTGAAGAGTACCGGCCAAGCCTCTCTGTACGAGGAAAAAAAGGCCCTGATGGAGAAGGGTATGTATTGTTTGAAATAACGTGCGAAGAGCTTTCCGGAACTCCTTGATAAAGCAGAGTTTATATTGTCCAATCGACCAATTCAGCCCGACGAGAAAGCCACCAGGAACCTCGATAATGTA
>DATFKJ010000106.1:0-28368 GCA_035268705.1 Roseovarius sp.
TTGAAACGCGGCGCAGGGATCGGGGCGATCTATCGGATCGGCCGTCACGACCTCGTCGAACGTCCCATGAATGGTACGCCCAGCCTCGGCTTGCCCAATCACGAGCAGGTCAAGCCCGGGGGCGACGCGCTCAAGATACGAAGGAACGCCCCAATCGCGGCGGGCATGTCCGTTCCCGGTGATGACAGCCACAGGGCCACCGGTGGTTCGCATTGCGGAGACGACCGCGCGCGCCAATTCAGCGTCACGCAGGCGTTGGATATCGACCATAGCTGGCAGGAGTTCTTCAGGGAGTGCATCACAATGCGCGGCCATTTGCATGGCCTCGCGTTTAATTTGTTGCGACTCTGGCAATGGCTCGCTCAGACCGTAGAGTGCAGCATTACCCGAGAAACCGTGTGCCAGACCCGCATCACGCACACCGCGTGCCACGTCCCTGGGGACCTGCGCGCCATAAATCTTCGCATCAGGCGCAGCGCCAAAGATTGGATAGTACATCGAGAAATCTGGCCAGCCGGACTCGCCCCACTTCAACGCCGCGGCCAACTTTTCCTTGCTGGACCTATTCTCAGGGGTCACCGCTGACGCTTGGTCAGGGGTCAGCATTTCAAATACGATCGCTGCTGGCTGCAATTCATCCACCCGCTCGGCTTGAAGCGCGTGATGCATCGGATTTTCGTGTATTTCGCCTAGGATCAAGACATCCTGAGCGGCCGCCGGCAGTGACAGTACGGCTGTGAAAAGAAAGGCGGCAACTCGGATCATGCCAATAGGCTTTGCACCTCCGACCCATGACGTTCAAGATGTTTGCGCATTTTTTGAAATGCTGCCGCCTCAAGCTGGCGAACCCGCTCCTTGCTCAGGCTCAACTCCTCGCCCAAGCTCTCCAAGGTACGCGGTGCATCACGCAGTTTACGCTCACGCACAATAAACCTTTCACGCTCATTCAGCTTGTCCATTGCATCCGTCAGCCACGACCGAAGCGCCTCTTGATCATGGTCTTGTTCGACCAATTGATCGCCACGCGGGCCTTCGTCTTCAATCGTGTCGATCCATTCCCGACCTTCGTCTTCGACGGATTGCGTCGCATTCAATGAAAAATCCAAACCCGACAGGCGGCCTTCCATCATCTCAACATCGCGAAGCGGCACACCCACCTCATGAGCGATCATCTCGCGCAGCTGATAGCCATCCAATTCTTCGCCTTGGGCCATCGCTTCGCGCTCAATGCGCGCCTGAACCCGCCGCATGTTGAAGAACAAGGACTTCTGGCTGCTGGTGGACCCGGTGCGCACCATGGACCAATTTCGCATCACATAATCTTGGATCGAAGCTTTGATCCACCAAACCGCGTAGGTCGAAAAGCGTACACCGCGATCCGGGTCAAACTTGTCCGCTGCCTTCATAAGGCCAAGGCCCGCCTCTTGGATAAGATCATTCATCGGCGCGCCGTACCGCTTGAACTTGGACGCCATCGAAATCGCCAAGCGCATGTAAGCGTTGATCAAGCGATGCAAAGCCTCTTCATCGCGCTCGTCACGCCAAGCGTATGCCAGTTTCAATTCGGTTTCCGCATCCAGCAATTCTGCCTTCATGGCGGTGCGGGACATCGAGTTTGAATGTGGTGCGTCTAGTGCCATTTTATGACCCCCCAGTCTGACGGTCTTCAATTGCGTCCTTTTGCATTCAGTCACCAAGTGGTACGCAAGCAGGGCTAAATCGGATCAAAACGGGCTCAAGAAAAAGATGCTACCAAGACTCACTTTGGTGCTTGGCGGGGCAGCGTCCGGCAAATCGGCCTTTGCTGAATCGCTGGTCAAAGGAACAGGCCGGAAGCTGACATATTTTGCCACCGCCCAGATTTTTGATGACGAGATGCGCGATAAGGTATCCCGCCACCAAAAGATGCGCGGCACCGAATGGCACACAATCGAAGAGCCGCTTGATTTGGGGCCTGCTTTGGCGGCGGTCGAAGGTGATGAAGTTGTCCTGTTGGACTGTGCCACTATGTGGCTCAGCAACCATATTCTGGCAGACAACGAACTAGACAAGGCTGGACAATCTCTGATGGCGGGTCTTTTGCATTGTTCGGCCCCGGTGGTCGTCGTTTCCAACGAAGTCGGCTTGTCCGTAGTCCCCGAGAACGCTCTTGCGCGCCGTTTTCGACAGGCACAGGGCGAATTGAATCAAAAACTCGCGGAACGGGCCGATCTTGTCGTCAACGTGGTTGCCGGCTTGCCGCAGGTGTTGAAGGGCAACCTTCCGTGACCCGGGTCTTTTGGGTGCGCCATGGCCCGACGCATGCGAAATCCATGGTGGGGTGGTCTGATATCCCTGCGGATCTGAGTGACACCGCACAAATCGGCAGGCTGTCAAAACACCTCCCGGAACGTGCTGTGGTGATTTCATCCGACCTGACGCGGGCGACGGCAACCGCCGATGCGGTTGCAGGGGGCCGACGACGGCTGCCCCATGATCCGGATCTGCGCGAAATCCATTTCGGAGATTGGGAGCTTCAAGCATTTGATACCATTCCGGATCAGGAGCATTTGCGCGCCTTTTGGGAGTATCCCGGCGATATTCGCCCCCCCGGTGGCGAAAGCTGGAATGACGTGACCGGCCGAGTCAGCACTGCCATTCAAAGGGTTATGGACCTTCACCCCAACCATGACATCATCGCTGTCGCGCATTTCGGCGCGATCCTCACTCAAGTGCAACAGGCGCTGCGCGTCACCGCGTATGAGGCCTTCGCACAGAAAATCGACAATCTTTCCGTCACCGAATTGCACCGCCGATCTGATGGCTGGATGGCACAGAGCATTAACCACTTACCCTGATGTCGCTTTGCTTATGAGCTGAGTAATCGGCCGCATCGCCAAGCCTGTTAACACTTCCTCAACCACCCAAGCGCTACCCATGGTTAACCAAGTTTAATCAGAGGTCTCCAGACATGGTCGCGCGCGCTTACACTGTCGCCTTCGAAGGGGTTGAGGCCCGGCAAGTCGAGGTGCAATGTGCAGTGACCCCCGGCATGCCCGCCTTTTCACTCGTTGGGCTGCCCGACAAGGCCGTCAGCGAAGCCCGTGATCGTGTACGCACGGCCCTCAGTTCCATGGCAATCGCCTTACCCTCCAAACGCATCACCATAAACCTCAGCCCGGCGGATTTGCCTAAGGAAGGCAGCCATTTCGACCTGCCGATCGCCTTGTCCCTTCTTGCCGCGCTTGAAATCATTCCAACCGATGCCGTGGAAGGCACCTGTAGCCTTGGTGAGCTATCACTGGATGGCTCCCTTATCCCGGTAATTGGGGCATTGCCGGCCGCGATGGCCGCCGCCGAAGAGGACCGTACGCTTTTGTGCCCCAAAGCCTCGGGGGCCGAAGCCGCTTGGGTCGGTGCCGCACAGGTCATCGGTGCAGCCAGTTTGGCGGACGTGGTCCGTCATTACACCGGTCAGTCCCCACTCGCCCCCGCCGAGCCCGGCGAGGTAAGCACCAACAGTACGGGGCGAGATCTACGCGACGTCAAGGGACAAGAACGCGCCAAGCGTGCGCTCGAAATCGCGGCGGCGGGTCGACACCACTTGATGATGGTCGGCACGCCCGGGTCCGGCAAATCAATGCTGGCGGCCCGCTTGCCGGGCATTCTGCCTCCCTTAGCAGCCCCCGAAGCCCTGGAAACCTCAATGATCCATTCACTTGCGGGATTGCTGGATGAAGGCGGCATCAACCGAACGCGGCCATTCCGCGAACCCCATCATACCGCTTCGATGGCAGCCATCGTGGGCGGCGGGCGGCGCGCCTTACCCGGCGAGATCAGCCTTGCCCATAACGGTGTCCTTTTCATGGACGAGTTTCCGGAATTTCCTCGCACGGTGCTGGAAACGCTACGGCAACCCATTGAAACTGGTGAGGTTATCGTCGCCCGGGCGAATGCGCATGTGAAGTATCCCTGCCGGTTTATGCTGGTGGCCGCCGCAAATCCATGTAAATGCGGGTATCTCTCCGATCCGGCCCGCGCCTGTGCTCGTGTTCCGCAATGCGGCGCCGACTACATGGGGCGAATCTCGGGGCCATTGATGGACCGGTTCGACCTACGCATCGAAGTGCCGCCGGTTGCTTTCACGGATCTCGATCTTCCACCATCCGGCGAGAGCAGCGCCGAGATCGCCGCACGCGTGGCCGCTGCGCGAACGGTGCAAAACACCCGTTTCGACGATCAACCGACTATGCATCTCAACGCCGATGCCGAAGGTGAAGCCTTGGAGGAAATCGCCAGCCCGGACGCGGAGGGTCGTGACCTCATCAACCGCATGGCCGAGCGCTTTGGGCTGACGGCACGCGGGTACCATCGGGTACTTCGGGTTGCGCGCACGATTGCCGATCTGGACGGCTCAAAAAGCGTTCGGCGTCCGCATGTCGCCGAGGCGGTCAGCTATCGCCTCAGCGTCCCGACCGAGAGTTGATCCAATTCGCCACCTGCTTCAGCGTCGTCACCGCTTCGGGCAAGAGGTTGTGAAATAACGGCCAGACGTGCGGCAGGTCGTCTTCGATCACTTCGGTCACGTCGGTACCTGAATGTCGCAGATGCGCGGCCATGCGCCGGGTATCATCCAGCAGGATTTCAGTCGCTCCAGCCCCGATCCAAACAGGCACTTTCCCATCGAATGCTGCGAAAAGCGGCGATGCGCGAGGGTCGCGTGGGCTTGCCCCCTGCAAATACATTCCGGCCATGTCGTCGCTGCGTTCCACCGGTAGCACGACATCAGACGTGCCGTTTCGCTCCACGCTTTCACCCGTGAAACCAATATCCGTGAGCGGTGAAAACGCGAAACAGCCGATAGGTTTCTTCAAACCATGTTTGGTGATCTCCGCCAAAAGCGAAAGCGCCAGCCCTCCGCCCGCACTATCGCCGCCGATCACAATCGCCGGGTGCCGCTGTGATAGCTCGATGTAGACGCTCAACGCATCTTCGAGCGCTGCGGGAAATGCATTCTCGGGGGCCAACCTATAGTCCGCAAGGCACGCGGGACGTCCGGCATAGTGCGAAAGGCGCGCCAGCATCGCCTGATGCGTCCGGGCAGACCCAAAGACATAGCCGCCACCATGGAAATACAAGATGACGGGTCCATCTTGCGTCGCACCCGGACCATGGGCCCAGATAACCGGAACGCCATCAATCGTCTCGTTTCGAAACTGGCTCCCGCGTGGCGGCCGGAACCAGAAACGCGCCTTCATCTCGAAGCTCCGGCGCAACTTTTCAGGCTCTTTGACGCGGGCCAAATGCGGCCGCTCGAACAACCGTAAAGATTTATTCAGCACCGGTCGCATAAAGCTCATGCACACCGTCCCTCGATCGCGTCCCAGATCTTCGCGGTCACGTTGACCCCATCGAAGCGTTCAAGCTCCTGAATACCCGTCGGCGAGGTCACGTTGATCTCGGTCAGGTAATCGCCGATCACGTCAATGCCGACGAATATCTGCCCTTTTTCACGCAAAAGCGGGCCGATCCTTTCACAGATTTCGCGATCACGGTCCGTCAACGCCACCTTTTCCGGTCGCCCGCCAACATGCATGTTCGAACGGGTTTCACCCTTGCCCGGAATACGATTGATCGCGCCCACTGGCTCTCCATCCACCAAGATAACGCGTTTGTCGCCATGCTTGATATCGGGCAGGAACTTTTGAACGATCAGCGGTTCGCGGCTGAACCCGGTGAAAAGCTCATGCAATGCACTCAGGTTTCGGTCCGCTTCGGGCAGATGAAAAACCCCTGCACCACCGTTGCCATAAAGCGGCTTCAGGATAACGTCGCCATGTTCGTCCTTGAAGGCACGTATGGTATCAAGATCGCGCGCGATGGCCGTCGGCGGCATCAAATCAGGGAAGTCCAGAATAAGGAGCTTTTCGGGAAAGTTCCGAACCCAGAACGGATCGTTCACAACCAATGTTGCTGGCGTCAGCCGCTGCAACAGGTGGGTTGTCGTGATGTAGAACATGTCGAAGGGCGGATCTTGCCGTAGCCAGACAACATCGAACTCTGACAAATCCACGGTTTCTTCATCACCAAGTTCAAAGTGATCGCCCTCAACACGCTGGACACGCAAAGGCCATCCTCGCGCCATAACGCGCCCCTCGATATATGACAGCCGGTCCGGGGTATAATAAAACAGGTCGTGCCCGCGCGCCTGCGCTTCTTCGGCGATACGGAACGTGCTGTCGGCGTTGATGTCGATCGGCCCGATCGGGTCCATCTGAAAGGCAATCTTCATAGGCAGCCCCCAAGGTTTCTGGTTTCAACCTACATGGGCCATGCAGCGTGCAAGCGCAAATCAGAAATGACTGAATGCGCTTTGCTGTATGGTCACCTGCCCGCTTTCGTCGACCACAGCAAGGTCGAAACGAACGCTGGCCAATTGCCCATCTTGCACCTTGGCAAGGTACTCCGAGGCCGACGCGTGAATGCGCTGCATCTGCTGCGGCCGCAGGCGCGCTTTTCCTTCGTCGAAGGTTGTCGCCTTTTTCACCTCGCAAAAAACGATTTCCGTGCCGTGCTGCAAGATCATGTCAATCTCGCCGCCTTTGCCGCGCCAACGCGTTTCCAGGGTTTGCGCACCCATTTGTTGATAAGCCCGTTCAACGGCATTTTCCGCAGCAAGACCCGCCAAGTAAGCGGTTTGCCCTCGTAGGCGACGCGTGCTCGAGGATGGGTTTTGCCTTGATGCCTTTGCGGTCAATCGCCTTGGTCTCCTGCGTCTTCTTGGGCAAGCTGCAAAGCACGCTGATAAACTTGGCGTCGCTTCAAGCCCAATTTGCCCGCCACGTCATCAGCGGCGTCTCTAACTGATTTGTCACGCAAAACATCGCGCAGGGTCGAATCTAGGTCGGCTTCACTAACACTCGGTAAATTTCCACGGTCCACCAAGACCACGACCTCGCCTTTCAAAGTCCGCTCGGCGCAAACCTGTGCAAGCTCCTCCAGCGTCCCGCGCATCACCTCTTCGAACTTCTTGGTCAACTCGCGGCACACCACGGCGCGCCGCGCAGGCCCCAACACCTCGGCAGCATCTCGCAGCATCGCCGCAACGCGCTTGGGCGATTCGTAAAACGCCAGTGTCCCGGGCACCGTTGCCACGTCTCGCAGGGCGGTTTTTCGCTTGCTCGATGCATTCGGCAAAAAACCGGCAAAGAAAAACCGATCGGTCGGCAAGCCCGAAACGGTCAGTGCCGTGATAACAGCGGACGGCCCGGGCGCCGAGACCAATGACAAGGAGCATTCAATGGCATCCCGCACCAAATCATAGCCCGGGTCCGCCACTATTGGTGTGCCCGCCTCCGACGCGTAAACAACGGACTTTCCCGCTGCGATGTCGCGCAAAAGGCGCTCTCGTACCGATGAATTGCTGTGATCGTGATAAGCGACGAGGGGTCGCCCCTCCAAAGCAATACCATGAATATCCAGAAGCTTTCGCAGGCTTCGCGTGTCTTCCGCCGCAATGACATCCGCCGCCGAAAGCAGGTCAAGCGCGCGCAAGGTAATGTCGCGTGCCGTGCCTATCGGCGTGGCGACAAGGTAAAGCCCCGGGCTCAGTTTCGCCGCTGTCTGATTCACCACTGGACCCGCCTCGCATGACGTTTATTATCGGGGCCGAAGCCAAGCAGAGCGCAAGCCCTGCCGCAACACCCGAATTTAGGAGCGTCCATGTTCGCCGTTTTGTACCCTGCCCGCAAGGCGCTCAGCCGCCTGATCATCCTATTTTCGCTGTTTTGGCTGGCAGCTTGTCAGCCCGTGTCCCTTTCGGGACCAGCGGGGGGCGGTTCTTCCATCAATCCCGCAAAACCGGTGCCCGTCGCTCTTCTCGTGCCCCACGGTGCATCGAGTCCACAGGAACAACAGCTTGCGCGAGACCTTGAAGCAGCCGCACGCCTTGCGGCCGCCGACCTTCAGGGGGTGCAAATTGATTTGCGCGTTTACGGGACAGCCGGCAACGCCTCGCAGGCCCGCACAGCGGCGCTCAATGCCGTGGCGGACGGTGCGCGCATCATCGTTGGCCCCCTCCACGCCGAGTCAGCCAATGCAGCGGCGGTGGCCGTTGCTGACCAGGGTGTCAATGTCCTCGCCTTTTCGAACAACCCCACCATCGCAGGTGGCAACCTGTTCATTCTCGGGCAAACCTTTAACAACACGGCAAAGCGTTTGGCCAACTTTGCCGCGCGCCAAGGCAAGCAAAGGATTCTCGCGGTTTACTCTGAAAACCTCGCTGGTCAGCTTGGGCGCAATGCAATCGAACAAGCCGTTAACTCAAGCGGTGCGCAATTCGCCGGCTCGGTGGGATATGAGTTTTCGCAACAAGGCGTGGCCTCTGCGGTCCCGCAAATCAAAGCCGCCGCCGCGCAATCAAATGCTGATGCAATCTTTATGACCTCGAACACGGCGGGCGCGCTGCCACTCTTTTCGCAAATGCTGCCCGAAGCGGGGCTAAGTCCGGGTAGCACTCAGTTTATCGGCTTGGCACGTTGGGATGTGCCAGCACAAACCACTTCCCTGCCCGGTGTTCAGGGGGGCTGGTTCGCGGTGCCTGATCCGCAACGCGATGCGGCCTTCAAAGCGCGCTTTCAAGCCGCGAACGGCAACGCGCCACATGTCATCAGCGGGCTGGCCTACGATGGTATCGCCGCCATTGGTGCCCTTGCGCAATCGGGCTCCAGTGATGCCTTGAGCCGCACGCGCCTGACCCAATCTGCGGGCTTTCAGGGCGTGAGTGGCGTCTTCAGGTTCCGCCCGAATGGCGCCAACGAACGCGGTTTGGCCGTGGCTACCATCCGCGACCAACAGGTTGTAGTCATCGACCCTGCACCGCGGGGTTTTGGCGGGGCAGGCTTTTAACACTGGCCCGCGAAGAAACACGTAATGAAAGATGCCCCTCACCTGCCTGACGATCTGATCCGACCTGCGATCGACATCTTCGACATGTCGGCGGTCGATCACGCTTTGCAGCAAGCGGCGGAAGACGCGGGCGGAGATCTCACTGCCCTGCGTCGCGAAATCACCAACATTCTGTCTCAGGCGATGTCGGATGGTCGCGCAGCTATCGCCGAGGGTTTTGCCGAGCATCCATTTGATTCCCGCCCCACGGTACGCGCCTACAGTTGGCTCACCGACAGGATTATCCTGAGCGCTCTGAACGTAACGACACAGCACATCCACCCGTTGTCCAACCCAACGGACTCCGAGCGCTTGTGCGTCTTCGCAGTTGGCGGATACGGACGCGGCGAGATGGCGCCACAGTCCGATGTCGACCTGCTCTTCTTGACCCCTTACAAGATAACCCCTTGGGCCGAGAGCGTCATCGAAACCATGCTCTACATCCTGTGGGATCTCAAGTTGAAGGTCGGCCACGCCAGCCGCACCATCCGCGACTGCCTGCGTCTTGGCGGTCAGGACTTCACCATTCGCACGGCCCTGTTGGAGAACCGTTTTTTGGCCGGGGACCGGCAATTGGCCGATCACTTCAAGAAACGCCTCTGGCACGAGCTTTTCGAGGGAACCGAGCGCGAATTCATCGAAGCAAAGCTGGAAGAGCGCGACAACCGGCACGAAAAGCAGGGCGGCCAAAGATACATGGTCGAACCGAATGTAAAGGAAGGCAAAGGCGGCCTACGTGACCTGCAATCGCTGTTCTGGATCGCCAAATACCTGCATCAGGTCGACAATGTGGCCGAGCTTGTGGCCCTAGGCGTTTTCACAGAAGATGAATTCGATACCTTCGCCCGCGCCGAAAGCTTCCTTTGGGCCGTCCGCTGTCACATTCACTTATTGACGAAACGCGCCACCGATCAGTTGACCTTCGACTTGCAGGTCGATGTAGCCGAGCGGATGGGTTATCGCGATACGGCTGGCCGCAGAGCCGTCGAACACTTCATGCAGGATTACTTTCGCCATGCCACACAAGTGGGCGACCTGACGCGCATCTTCCTGACCAAGCTCGAAGCGGCCCACGCAAAATCCCAACCCCTTTTGCAACGCATCTTCCGGCGCAAGCGTAAGCTCAAGGATGGCTACGAAGAGGTGCATGGCCGCTTGGCCATCGCAGATGAAACAGCTTTCCTCTCCGCGCCGATCAATCTGCTGAGGGTCTTCGAAGAAGGCCTTCGCACCGGGTTGTTGATCCACCCCGACGCCATGCGCTTGGTGACGGCCAACCTTGACCTGATCGACGACACCCTGCGAAATGATCGCAAAGCGCAAAAATTATTCCTCGATTTGCTTTTGAAGCACGGCAATCCGGAACGCGCGCTGCGGCGTATGAATGAACTGGGTGTTCTGTCGGCCTTCATTCCCGAGTTTGAGCCCATCGTCGCGCTCATGCAGTTCAACATGTACCACAGCTACACGGTGGACGAGCACACCATCCAATGCATTTCCAATCTTGCTCAAATTGAACGTGGCGAGTTGGAGGAAGACTTGCCGCTATCCTCTTCGATTCTTGAGGAGGGGGTCAATCGCAAGGTGCTCTATGTGGCGCTGCTTTTGCACGACATCGGCAAGGGCCGCGACGAGGATCACTCGATCGTCGGCGCCCGCATCGCCCGCAAGGTGGCCCCGCGGCTTGGCCTGAAGGCCAAGGAAGTGGACACGGTAGAGTGGCTCGTTCGCTATCACCTGTTGATGTCCGACATGGCGCAGAAACGCGATATCGCCGACCCCCGCACCGTGCGCGACTTCGCAAAGGCGGTTCAAACGAAAGAGCGTCTTGATTTGCTCTGCGTACTGACGGTTTGCGACATTCGCGGCGTTGGGCCGGATACATGGAACAACTGGAAAGCCTCGCTTTTGCGGGCACTGTACCGGCAAACACGCCGCGCCATGGAAGGCGGCCTTGAGGAACTGAACCGCGAACAGCGCGGCTCGGATGCCAAGCGCAATCTGGCCGAGGAACTGGCCGATTGGCCCGCCAAGGACGTCAACCGCGAAAAAGCCCGGCATTACCCGCCCTACTGGCAAGGTTTGCATGTCACGGCGCATGTTGTCTTCGCCAAGTTGTTGCGTGATCTGACCGAAGACGACATCGCCATCGACCTTGCAATCGACGAAGGCCGCGATGCGACGCGTGCCTGCTTTGCCTTGGCCGATCACCCCGGCATCTTCTCTCGCCTCGCAGGGGCCTTGGCGCTTGTCGGGGCGAATGTTGTGGATGCGCGGACATACACATCAAAGGACGGTTTCGCGACCGCGGCCTTCTGGATTCAGGATTCAGATGGACACCCCTACGAAGCCGACCGCCTGCCACGCCTTCGGAAGATGATTCACAAAACTCTCAAGGGCGAAGTGGTGGCAACCGAGGCCATCCAATCCCGCGACAAGATCAAGAAGCGCGAAAGAGCGTTCAAAGTCCCCACGCATATCACCTTCGATAACGATGGTTCGGAAATCTATACGATCATCGAAGTGGATACCCGGGACCGTCCCGGCCTGCTGTATGACCTCACCCGGACGCTTGCGACCAATAACATCTATATCAACTCCGCCGTCATCGCGACCTACGGCGAACAGGTGGTCGACACGTTCTACGTCAAGGATATGTTCGGCCTGAAGTTCTACTCCGAGGCCAAGCAGAAGGCGCTTGAGAAAAAGCTACGGCAAGCGATCACCCAAGGCGTTGAGCGCGCCACCTCTTAGGCGCCAAGTCAGCCCCCGCGCACCAAATCATCCTCGGCGTCGACAACCGAGATACCCAACTCATCCAAGCCGTTCTCAAGATGATCCGACAAATGCGGCGTACCCAAAAGGTAATCCGCCGTTGGTGTCGTCGCCTCATTAACCGCGGTACGTTTGGCTTCTTCCAGATCGTCGGCGGTAAAGCTTTCCCTGCCAATCCACATGACGGCGACAAGGCTGGCTTGTTCCTCCTCGGTCAGGCGTTCGATAAAGGCGCGCAGTTCACCCTCGGCGCGGTCGAGTTCCCGTGCCATTAGGATCACCTGCGCGATCTTGTATGTACTGATATCAAGCATTCGGGCCTCCTGTTCGCATTACTGAAGTGTAACATGCCGGCCGGTCAATTGCGCGTCTTTGATCTTACGCAAAAAGCCGGTAGTAAGCCCAGTTCGGCAAAAATCGCGACAGTCGAAAGACAAGGCTGAAAAGCCACGGAAAACTACGATCAAAAGCACTTTGGTCGCACATCAATTCGAAGGTTTCCTGCGCTGCCTCTTCGGGACTCATCAGGAAGGGCATGTGAAACGGATTCTTGTCGGTCAGGCGGGTCTTGATGAACCCCGGGTTTGCCAGTTGCACACGCACCCCGGTACGCCACAAGTCCGCACGCATGGATTCGGCCAGCGACATCACCCCGGCTTTGGACGCGCCATAGCCTATCGCGCCCGGCAAACCACGAAACCCGGCAAGCGAGCCTGTCATAACAATATGCCCACTGTCACGGGCGACCATCTGCGGCACCACATGCCCCAGAACACGCACCGCACCGGTGAAATTGACGTCCGCCATGGCCGTTACCTGTTCGGGCGTCCAGTCCTGTGTCGCCATGGGCCAGTAGACGCCTGCCAAGAAGACCACACCATCCAATTCGCCGACGTCCTTTGCCGCCTTGGCCACGCTCTCGTCGCTGGCAACATCCATCGGCACCCCATGCGCCCGCCCCGGCATCTCGGAAACGGCTTCGGCAAGCCGGTCTTCGTTCCGGGCCGAAAGGATAACCTCGGCCCCCGCTGCATTCAGTTTATGCGCCAAAGCAAGACCCAAACCTTCGCTTGCGCCCACAAGCCAATAGCGCTTTCCATTCCACTCGGTCACGCAACCTCCACTTTTCGCATTGTGGCCACCAATTCTGCCACCTTTATTCCAAACTTGCGAAACTGACTGCGGTTCACCACGACACCGTTCGGTGCAAGATACATCCAATCCGTGACACTCAGGACATGGCCGCCAGCCTCTTCAGGCAACCGAATACGATAGCGAAGGCACACCGAAGAACCTGACTGCGTACCCTGCCCCGCGCCGACAAGATCATCCGCTTCGGCCCGGATCGACCCATCGTTGCCTAGCTCCAGCCGCCATTCACGATCTTGGCTATTGCCGCTGTCGTACTCGAAGTGTTCATGCATCACCCCTTTACTGCCCTCCCACGAGGCCACGAAATCGCCGCTGAAGCGTGATGCGACACGCCCCAACGGCCCATAGATGACACCGTCGCATTTTATGTCGCCATTCAAATGCTGGCGCAGGTCAAACCTTGGTTCAGTTAGTGCATAATCCGAGGGGCTTTGCGCCATGAACCCCGCGAAGCGTTCGCGCAAGCCCATCAGGCACAGCATCAAGACAGCGCCAAGGGCAATATAAACGATCGTAGTCATCGGTTGAGGCTCCTTTCCCCGAAATCCGGTTGGTCGGAAATCTGCTCGTTGATTTGCGTCGTCGCGAGCAACGCAATTGCCACCAGTTTCAGCACGCATGGAACTCCGGCATATAGATAGCTCAGAAGCCTCAGTGCATTCTCCGGATTTTCCTGCCCGGCATTGAATCCACCTGCTTCAAGCAAGGGAAGCAAAACCACGGCTGCCAAGGCCAGTGTGAATTTCGAAACGAATGACCAAAGACCAAAGCCTTCGCTGCCCCCCGGAGAGACCTGCTCCATCCGCGCCGCGAACAAGGCTGGCAGGAGGGTCATATCCGCACCAATTGCCGCCCCCGAGGCGACACAGATCACCGCGAAGGCCCAAAGATCACCCGCCCCCAGAAACACGGCCATGGCGAAGGCCGCAATCGACAGAAACATCGCCCAGATCAGGACCGCCTTCGCGCCCGCTCGCTCGGCCAAACGCCCCCATATCGGCGCCGCCAAGGCCGCAGACAGGAAAAACACCAGTAGAAACGGCCCTTCCCACCCGGGTGCTTGAAGGCGGCTTTCGACGAAGAAAAGAAACAGCGTGGAACTCACGGCAACCGGCGCGGCATTGACCAAGGCCACAAGCAACAGCCGCCGCGCGACCACGTCGCGTAGAATGGTCGCAAAACCAGTACTTTCAAGCGTTGCGCCATGCCATTCGCGCCCCATGGACCAAAGCGCCAGCCCGGCCAGAATGACAAAAGCCAAGGCAAATCCCGCATACCCCCCCAAGGCAACCGGAGCCACGGCCGCCGCGCATATACCAAGAAGCGCCCCGGTTTCGCGCCAGCGGGCCAATTGCAAATGGCCTTGGTCCGCAAGGCCGGCCGCTTTCGCCACGCCTTGTGCGTAGAAACAAATCGTCAGGTAGCTGAAGGACGAAAACACGACGGTCAGCATGACAGCGAACCACCAAAGCGGGTCAAAAAGCGGCTCTACTGCAAATAGGCCAAGCATCGCCGCTGCCATCATGCTTCCCGCGATCAAAACCGAGAACCCGCGCCACGCACGAAACCTATCGGCCAAGCGGCCCAGTATCGGGTCTTGCACCACATCCAAAAGTCGCAACACGAAAAGGGCACTGCCCAAGGCCGCCAGCGACAGGCCATACTCATCCACGTAAAACTTGGGCGCGTGGATATAGAGTGGCAGGCCCGCCGAAGCGAGGAACGCAGCAAAAAGCGAATAGGCGGGCAAACGCGACGCCATCAGCGGCTCACGTCTTCAATGGGTGGTTCCGGCCGAGCACGGAACTTCGCGCCTTTCCACCACAACTTCACAGCCTGCCAATGGATCAGGGCAAGCACACGTCGCGAACCGAAGGGCCGACGCAAACAAGCCCGCAGCAAGCCATAGGTCGTCAATGGTGCCCGCGGCCCGACAAGTGTGGCGATGACACCACCGTTTCCACCGGTGAAATCAATCCAAATGCCGATCCGGTCAGCGCGCAGGTCAAACCGGAATTCATACCGTCCCTCAATCCTTTGGAAAGGAGACACATGAAACACCTTCTGAGCCTTCAATCGGTCCGAAGCCTCAATAGGCGCAAGGTCATCCCGGTGGCAAAGGTATGAATGACGATCACCATAGGTATTGGTCACCTCGGCAATCACGACCTGCGCGTCACCCTCCGCATCACGACAGATCCAGAAAGACACCGGGTTGAAGACGTGGCCCAACACGCGCGGCTGTGCCAAAAGCTCAATCTTAGCCGGATCGGGCAAGTCATGGGCGGCCAGAACGTCACGCACCCAAGGCGCACCGCGTCCCTGTCCAACCGCGCCTCCGTGGTCGCGATCCCAAAGCGATGCGATACCGGGGCGATTCCGTCCGAAAATCCGTGGTGCCTTGACCGGCGCTTCGGCATCCAAAAGCACATAGTCGATACCATAGCGAAACGCGTTTTCCACGGCACCCTTGCGCCCATGCCACGTGTGGCCGGCGATATGGTCGATGGGTTTCACTCTGCCGCCACCGGCACGCTTCCGCGCTCATTGATCGCATCAGCCACATCCAATCCGCTGGCAAGCCCGTCTTCATGGAAACCATGGCGCATCCACGCGCCGCAGAACCACGTTTGACGGCGGCCATTCATCTCGCGCAGGGTCGTTTGCGCCTTCAACGCGGCCAGATCATAAACCGGGTGATGCAGGGTCACTTGATCGTAAATCAGTTCCTCCCGAATGGGTCGGCGCGAATTGAGCGTCACGAAATGTGGATCATCTGTCGGAATAGGCTGAAGGCTGTTCATCCAGTAGGTGATATCAATTTGCCCATCCCGCTGCGCGGCGGCCTCGGCGTAATTCCACGACGACCACACTGCGCGTGACTTGGGCATCACACTCTTATCGGCATGAAGTACAACATCATTCGGTTGATAAGACACCGATCCAAGGGCGGTCTTTTCCTCGTGACTGGGGTCGACCAACAAGGCGAGGGTCACGTCGGAGTGCGTGGCAAAAACAACGTCGTCAAAGGGCTCCCAATCCGCGCCCGTCACCTTGACTTCAGGGCCCCGCTCAAGACGCCGGACGCCATCCACTGGACAGCCCAACCGCATCGCCACACCTTGTGTGTGCATTTCGCGTTCAAGTCTTTGAACATACTGCGTCGATCCGCCCTTTACGGTGTACCACTGGTGCTGACCCTCATATCCCAAAAGGGCGTGGTTCTCGAAGAACTGCACCATGGCATGGGCAGGAAAGTCCATGATCTGCTCTTTCGGCGTGGACCAAATAGCCCCCGAAAACGGTAACAGGTAATATTCCCGAAACCACTTGCCCATTTGCAGGTGATCAAGGAATTCACCAATCGTCATGCCCTGATTTTGCTTGGCCTCTTTGATGGCCTTGGCATTGAACCGAAGAATATCGCGGAGCATCCCCAAAAACCACGGGTTCAAGGCGTTCCGCTTCTGCGCGAAAAACGCCTTCGCACCATCCAGGCCATATTCGACGCGACCTCCTCGTACAGAGGCGCCAAAGCTCATGCTGCTTTTGACCACCGGAACATCCAGACGGTCGAACATCCGGGCGAGGTTGGGATAGTTGGCATAGTTGAACACGATAAACCCGGTATCGACGGGTTGGTCGCCCCGTTTGCCCGCAACAATGGTTCTGGCGTGGCCACCCAAGCGCGGCTCGGCTTCAAATAGAGTCACGTCATGGGTGTCGGCAAGCGCCTGTGCCGCGCCCATCCCGGAAATCCCCGCGCCGATAACGGCAACCTTCTTGCGCCCGAGGGGCCCTGCTTCGAATGGCATTTGGTATTCTGTCCATCTTCTGTTTGGTATTCCTACAGGTTACGCAGCGGAGCCATAATCGGATGACTTAGAAAAAAATTCTGCCTCATGTGATCCGCGGGATGTCGTGTCGCGTAAGTAAGGTATGTTGCAAGAAGTCGAACACGAAACCTTTGACATGGCCTCGCCCCTGCCGGCGGCCCGTGTTAGGTATCGACTTAACCAGCGACAAGGCCCGAGGCCAAAAGACGTGACGAAAAAAGAGACGACGGAAAACGACGATTGGGTCGCCTGTATCCAACGCATCCGGGAACACCAAGACCGGCAGGCCTTTGCGCGCCTGTTCGATCACTTTGCTCCAAGGGTGAAAGGTTTCCTGATGAAGTCCGGGTCGGATGAGGCCCTTGCCGAGGAATGCACTCAGGACGTGATGGCCACTCTTTGGCAAAAGTCGCATCTTTTCGATCCGACCCGCGCAAGTGCTGCGACGTGGATTTTTACGATAGCGCGTAATCGCAAGATTGACGCGTTGCGAAAACAAAGACGGCCGGAACCCGAAGACTTGCAGTGGGGGCCAGACCAAGAACCGGATCAGGCCGATGTTTTGGCCTTGCAACAGGAAACGACGCAGTTGGGCAAAGCGATCAGCGATTTGCCCGAGAAACAGAAAATACTGATCGAAAAGGCCTATTTCCACGATTTGAGCCATTCTGAAATCGCCCAGGAAACCGGCCTGCCGCTAGGCACGATCAAATCCCGAATCCGGTTGGCGCTGGATCGCCTGCGCCACGCAATGAAGTGAAGACGACCATGAACGAGCAAATCAAACATCACCTCACCGACTCACTGTTGATGGCCTACTCGGCCGGAAGCCTCCCCGAGGCATTCAGCCTGGCGGTCGCGACACATATTTCGATGTGCGATGAATGCCGCGCCCGGTTGGGCTCATTCGACAGCTTGGGCGGGGCCTTGGTCGAGGAAACCGAGGCAGTCAAGATGTCAGCAGGTAGCCTTGACGCGGTTATGGAGCGTTTGAAAGACCCCGGCGAAAAACTGCAAATGCCGCCCCAAAACAATGGGGTGCTGCCACAACCGTTGCAGGATTATGTCGGTGGCGATCTCGACTCGGTGAAGTGGAAATCTATCGGCATGGGCGTCAAACAGGCGATCTTGCCGACGTCACCTGACGCCTCTGCGCGGTTGTTGTTCATTCCTGCAGGCGCGGCGGTACCGGATCATGGCCACCAAGGCACAGAATTGACCCTTGTTTTGAAAGGGGCGTTTGCCGATGAGGTCGATCACTTCGGACCCGGTGATATCGAGATTGCAAACGAGGATCTGAACCATACGCCGGTGGCGGACATCGGTGGAGACTGCATTTGCCTGGCGGCCACGGATGCGCCGCTGAAGTTCAAGGGTTTGTTTCCACGGCTGGCGCAACCTTTCCTGCGCATTTGAGCCACCAGGAATATTCGTACGACCCGTACGCAAGCAGCCCCGGTTTCGCACGAGAATCCGGGGCTTTTTGATGTCAGGCCTACGAGTCGTACAAAAAATGGGCTGCGGTGACTGGCAAGAATCGCCCTTCAGAAGGTGTAAACCAAGCGCCGTCAGGTGCCCGCACATGCCCCCGAGAAAAAATCCCGCCAAATTCAGCACGATCATTTCCAGAACTTTGTTGACGCATACTGACCACCACGACCGGAGTCCCAAGGATCAAACTGGACAATTCGTCCGAAACTCGCGCTCCACATCGTAGCTATGAAATTTTTGCAGCTTTTTGCTAAATTACGCTATTTTCTATATCAAGAAACACGTGAGAAGTGTCACCTCGCGGAACACATGTTGCCCTTGATCTCAATTTAATTGGACTGCAAAGTTGTCTCAGCAATGAAAATTTTACAACGGTTGCGGAAATTTTGCAGAGTCTCGGAGATGCCCTTGGTCTTGCCTTTGCGCTGGTACTGTCCGGCGACAGCGACCTGTTGGAGATTGTCGGGCTTTCACTTCAGGTCAGCCTGACAGCCACGACCATCGCCTGCATGATCGGTCTGCCCATCGGTGCGCTCGTCGCCATCGGGAGGTTCCGCGGGCGCGGTGCGGTCTTGATCGTAATGAATGCGCTCATGGGATTGCCGCCGGTCGTGGTGGGCCTGCTGGTCTATTTGCACCTGTCCCGGTCTGGCCCGCTCGGGTTCCTCGGGCTGCTTTACACTCCCACGGCCATGATCATCGCCCAGACCATCCTGATCGCGCCAATCGTGGCGGCCTTGTCGCGGCAGGTTCTTGAAGACCTGCACGGGGAATACGCCGAACAGTTCCGCTCGCTTTGCCTGACACGGCTTCAGACGGTAAAGGCGCTTTTGTGGGATGCGCGCTATTCGCTCCTGACTGTGGGCCTTGCCGGGTTTGGCCGCGCAGTGGCCGAGGTGGGTGCAGTGATCATCGTTGGCGGCAATATCGACCACCTGACACGGGTGATGACCACCGCAATTGCGCTTGAAACCTCAAAGGGTGATCTGGCCCTCGCCTTGGCACTTGGCATTATCCTTCTGGTGATCGCGCTTGGCGTCAATGCGGCGGTGCAATCGGTGCGCATGACCGCAACAAGGCAGGCCTATGTTTGAAGCCCCCGTGATATCCGAGGCACCGGCCCTGCCCGGCAGCTCGCTGATGCCGCTAAGGGTGCGCGGATTGCGCCTTGAACTTGCCGGCGCGCCCGTTTTGCGCGACCTCGACTTTGATCTGAAGCCTTCGGGCTGCACAATGATCATTGGGCCGAATGGCGCAGGCAAAAGTCTTTTGCTCAAGCTGTTGCATGGCTTGATGGCCCCCACGGCCGGCACGATTGATTGGGACGGCACCCCGGCGGTGGACGCGACAAAGCGGCAGGCGTTGGTGTTTCAAAAACCCGTTTTGTTGCGCCGCTCGGTGGCGGCCAACATTGACTTCGTCCTGAAATCCCGCAGCAAGGACCGCGCAAGGCGGGACGCTTTGTTGGAGCATGTGGGCCTTGCGCACAAGGCCAAGCAACCCGCGCGCCTTTTGTCAGGCGGCGAGGCGCAGCGGCTGGCGCTCGCGCGGGCCTTGGCCACTGAGCCGGATGTCCTGTTTCTGGATGAACCCACGGCAAGCCTCGATCCCGCCTCGTGCCTCGCGATCGAAGGGATCGTGAGCGAGGCCAAGGCACGTGGTGTGCGGATTGTCTTTGTAAGCCATGACATGGGCCAAGCCCGGCGCATGGCCGATGACGTGCTGTTTTTACATGGCGGTCGGCTGATTGAACGCAGCCCAGCCTCCGAGTTTTTCCCCGAACCGAAGAGCAGCGCGGCGCGGGATTACCTGAACGGTAAAATTATTGTTTGACCATCAACCAACCCAAGGGAGAGACCCCATGCTGAAACGCACAATTGGCGCAAGCCTGCTTGCCCTGACCATGGCCACAGGAGCCGTGGCGCAGGATCAGTCGATCATCGTGCAATCGACCACATCGACGGCCAATTCGGGGCTTTACGATTATCTGTTGCCGATCTTCCAAGAGGAAAGCGGCATTCAGGTGAACGTGGTCGCCGTCGGCACCGGGCAGGCCATCAAGAACGCGGAAAACTGCGATGGGGATGTCCTGCTGGTCCATGCCAAACCATCCGAAGAAAAGTTCGTCGAAGCCGGGTACGGCACCGAGCGGACTGACCTGATGTACAATGATTTCGTCATCGTCGGCCCGGCAGGCGACCCCGCGGGCGTGGGCGGCATGGAAGACGTTCAGGGCGCCTTGTCGAAGATCGCCGGGGAAGGCGCGCTGTTTGCTTCGCGCGGGGATGACAGCGGCACGCACAAGAAGGAAATGGCGCTTTGGGGGGATGCGGGCGTTGATCCCACCGCCGCCAGCGGTGAGTGGTATCGCGAAACAGGCTCGGGCATGGGGGCCACGCTCAATGCCGGGATCGGCATGGGGGCCTATGTGATGACCGACCGCGCCACGTGGATCAGCTTTGACAACAAGCAGGACTACGCCATTCAGGTGCAGGGCGATGAGGACATGTTCAACCAATATGGCGTGATCCCGGTGAACCCTGAAAAATGCCCCAGCGTGAATGTCGAGGGCGCGCAGGCCTTTGCCGATTGGCTGGTTTCGGACGCAGGGCAGGCGGCAATCGGCACCTACAAGGTGGCCGATCAGCAACTCTTCTTCCCGAACGCGCCAGAGCAATAAGCAGGCTCTGCCGGGTTTTCGTTATGCGCAAAAGGCTCTAGTTTGGGGGCGGTCCGTGTCGGGCCGCCCTTTTGCACCTCAGGGATATGCGAATGACCGAGCCTGCCTTTCCCGATCACGAATACCTGACGGTCAGGGAACTGGCCGAGCTGCTGCGCCTGAAAGACCGCAAGATTTACGATCTGGCAGCCTCGGGTCAGGTGCCATGCTCTCGGGCGACGGGTAAACTTCTGTTTCCCGCAGGTGAGATCAGGGCATGGATCGAAGGCGCGACATCAGGGGGCGTGGAAGTTGCAGCCCCGCCCGCGCCGCGCCCGCCGATCCTGCTGGGCAGTCACGACCCCTTGCTGGACTGGGCGCTGCGGCAATCGCAATGCGGCTTGGCCAGTTTCTATGACGGATCGCGCGATGGGCTGGAACGCTTTGCCCGGGGTGAGGGCATGGCGGCGGGCCTGCATATCCATGACTCCGCCACGGATAGTTGGAATGTCAGGGCAGTGCGCGAGGTTGCAGCGGGCTTGAACGCAGTGCTCGTAGGCTTCGCCACACGGCGGCGGGGATTGGTGTTTCGCGCAGGCGAGGTCGCTCCGAAAGGATTGGGGGATCTGGCGAGTCTACGGGTTGTGCCGCGACAGCCGGGATCGGGAACCGATACTTTGCTGAGGGGGTTGGCCACGCGTGCCGGCCTTGACTTATCAACGCAGGCGCATGCCGAGGTGGCCCGCACCGAGGATGACGCGGTCGAGGCCGTGCGGCGCGGCGAGGCCGATGTGGCCTTTGGTCTGGAGGCGGTCGCGCGCAACTATGGGTTGGAATTCGCACCCGTGATCGAAGAACATTTCGCGCTTTTGGTGGACCGCAAGGCATGGTTCGAGGCGCAGATGCAGGCCCTGATGACATTTTGCGCCAGCACGGCTTTCCAATCCCGCGCGCAGACCTATGGCGGCTATGACATAACGCCGTTTGGCGAAGTCCTGTGGAACGCATGATGCAGCATGCGCCCAAGATTAGAATCGTTCCAAACCTTGACTCCTTGCCCCCTCGGGCGCATATCTGAGGGAACCACGAAAGGGCGCGATCCATGTTTATTCAAACCGAATCCACACCCAACCCCGCGACGCTGAAATTCCTGCCGGGACAAACCGTTCTGGATACCGGCACCGCTGATTTCCCCACGGCCGATACGGCAGACAAATCGCCTCTGGCCGAACGCATCTTCAAGGTGCAGGGCGTCACCGGCGTGTTCTTCGGCAATGATTTCGTCACCGTCACCAAGGGTGACGATACCGAATGGGATCACATGAAACCCGCCATCCTTGGCGCGATCATGGAGCATTACCAAAGCGGTGCCCCCGTGATGACCGGCGAGGCCGAGACCAATTCGGGCCATGCCGAGCATGATGGCGAGGACGCCGAGATCGTCGGCCAGATCAAGGAGCTGCTCGACACCCGCGTGCGTCCCGCCGTGGCACAGGATGGCGGCGACATCACCTTCCACGGGTTCGAACGTGGCGTCGTTTACCTGCATATGCAGGGCGCTTGCGCCGGCTGCCCCTCGTCCACCATCACGTTGAAGATGGGAATCGAGAACCTGCTGCGCCACTACATCCCCGAAGTGACCGAGGTACGCCCCGTTGGGGTCTGAGCCTCTGGTCCTTGGGTTCGACACATCGGCCGCGCATTGCGCGGCCGCTTTGCTGTCTGGCGACCGGGTTCTCGTGAACCGCCACGAAGAGATGGGCCGCGGTCAGGCTGAACGCCTGATGCCCTTTCTGGAAGAGATCCTGGCCGAAGGCGGCGCGACATGGGCGGACCTGTCGCGCATCGGCGTGGGCATCGGCCCCGGCAATTTCACCGGCATCCGGATTTCGGTATCGGCGGCACGTGGATTGGCCCTGTCGCTGGATATCCCGGCGGTGGGCGTCAACGGCTTCGAGGCGATTGCCCTGACCGCCCCCGACAACCACCTGCCCGCCCTGCCCGCGCCACGCGATCAACTTTACGTCCGCGCAGACGGGGCCACCCCGTGCCTTTTGCCCCGCGCCGAGGCCGAGGCGCTTGGCCACTTGGCCGA
This sequence comes from Roseovarius sp., assembly GCA_035268705.1. Taxonomy (GTDB): domain Bacteria; phylum Pseudomonadota; class Alphaproteobacteria; order Rhodobacterales; family Rhodobacteraceae; genus Roseovarius. The sequence continues at coordinate 22,934 of DATFKJ010000106.1, forward strand.
AGCCCCCGCACCGGAAGAATTCGCCGTGGCCATCGCCCGGATCGCCCGCAGCGCGCCCGAAGGCACCCCGCCCCCCGCGCCGCTTTACCTCAAGCCCGCCGATGCGGCCCCGGCGCGCGACGCGCCCCCGAAAATCCTTGATGACGCCTGAGTGCATGGCCCTGTGCCACGCGCGCGCCTTCGCGGGGCGCGGGCAGGTTTGGAGCGCCGGGGAAATTGCCGATCTGATGACCTCTCCCCATGTCTTCGCCGTGGGCGATGCACGATGTTTCGCCTTGGGGCGCGTCATGGCGGGAGAGGCCGAACTTCTGACGCTGGCCTGCGATCCCGACCATCAAGGGCAAGGGCTGGGCCGCGCCTGCCTTGCCCTGTTCGAGGCTGAGGCCCGCAATCGCAAGGCGACGGAGGTGTTTCTTGAGGTTGCCGCCGACAACCATGTGGCGCGGGCCCTTTACGCGTCAGCATGTTTTGCCGAAGCCGGCCGGCGCACAGCCTACTATGCGCGCCAAGGGACCGCCGCGGTGGATGCACTGATCCTGCGCAAACAGATCGAATAAAGCGTTTGCGCAAAACGCTTTGGGGCGCCGCGATCGACGCAAAGCCATTGCACATGGGTGCGCCGCGCGGCAATGCTCTTCCCATCCAGAACGTCAGAGTGCCAATGTCCGAGATTGCCCCATACCTTCCCGGCGTCATCGCCGCCTATGCCATCTTGCTTGTCGGCGCTTCCTCGCCGGGTCCGGCGGTTGCCATGCTTGTCGGCATCGCCACGCAACAAGGGCGCGGGCCGTCGATGGTGGCCTCTCTGGGCATTGCCATCGGCAGCATGACCCTGAATATCCTGACGCTTCTTGGCGTTGGCCTTTTGCTGTCACAAGCCGCATGGGCCATGAGCATTCTGCGCGTGATCGGCGCGGCCTATCTCCTTTACCTTGCTTGGGGTGCTCTGCGCAAAGCGCTGCACCCGCCCGTTCTTACCCCTGCCGATATGGCCCCTCGTGCGTCATGGCGGCACTTCACCCACGGTTACCTTTTGCAGGTGACCAACCCGAAAGCCGTGGCCTTCTGGCTGGCCATTGCCTCGGTTGGGGCGGTCGAGGGCGCGGGATTTGGCATCACCGTGCTGTTTGTTGCGGGCGCCTTCGTGATTTCCTTTGGCTGCCACGCGGCGTGGGGGCTGGCCCTCTCGGCCCGGCCCGTGCGCACGGCTTACACCAAGGTCCGGCGCGGGATCGAGGCGCTTTTGGGCGGATTTTTCCTTTTTGCCGCTCTCAAACTGGCCACATCGGGGCGTTAGGGCCGCAACTGGACTTTCGATAATCACGAAACATAAGTCCAGTTAACAAGAATTGATCGGGCCTGCTTCAACTTGGACCGGCTCTGCACTTGCAAAATAGCGGGGGCTGCGGTTACTGACAGCCATGCAAATCTACCTGCCCATAGCCGAGGTTTCGGTCAACGCCTTCCTGCTTTTGGGGCTGGGCGGACTGGTGGGCGTGCTTTCGGGCATGTTCGGGGTTGGCGGCGGGTTCCTTATGACACCGCTATTGTTCTTCATCGGCATCCCGCCAGCCGTGGCCGTGGCAACCGAGGCAAACCAGATCGTCGCCTCCTCCTTCTCAGGGGTTTTGGCGCATCTGAGGCGCAAAACCGTCGATCTCAGGATGGGGACGGTGCTTCTCATAGGGGGCCTGATCGGCGCGGCGCTTGGCGTGGTGGTCTTCAACTACCTCAAGTCGCTGGGTCAGGTCGATCTGCTGGTCAAACTCTGCTATGTCGTTTTCCTTGGCATTATCGGCGGGATGATGTTCTTCGAAAGCCTGCGCGCCATCCGCAACACCCGAACGGGCAAGGCCCCGAAACGTAAAAAGCACAACTGGGTGCATGGCCTGCCGTTCAAGATGCGCTTCCGCACCTCGGGGCTGTACATCAGCGTCATTCCCCCCATTCTGGTCGGAGTGGCCGTGGGCATCCTTGCGGCGATAATGGGTGTCGGCGGCGGCTTCATCATGGTACCTGCGATGATCTACCTGCTGGGCATGCCCACCAAGGTGGTGGTCGGAACATCGCTCTTCCAGATCATTTTCGTCACCGCCTTCACCACCATGCTGCACGCCACCACCAACTATACCGTGGACGTCGCCTTGGCCGTGTTGCTGCTGGTGGGAGGGGTGATCGGCGCCCAGATCGGGACACAGATCGGCACCAAGATGAAGGCCGAACAACTGCGCATCCTGCTGGCCCTCATGGTACTGGCGGTCTGCTTCAAGCTGGCGCTCGACCTGCTGATCCAACCCTCCGAGCTTTATTCCATCGGCGCAGCGGGGGGGCACTGAACATGCTGCGTCTGGCCCTCGCCCTCATCTGCCTCGCCCTGCCGCTCAAGGCCGAAGAGGTCGTGCTGGGCCTGTCCAGCGACAAGGTGCGCATCACGGCCACTTTTGAGGGCTCCGATATCCTCGTCTTCGGCGCCATCAAGCGCGAGGTCGCGATCCCTGAAGAACCGCTCGACGTTATCGTCGCCATCTCCGGCCCCTCCAAGCCACTGACCGTCCGCCGCAAGGAACGCAAACTCGGGATCTGGGTCAATACCGACGCCGTGGAAATCGACCGGGCGCCCAGCTTCTACGCCGTGGCCACCACCCGCCCCCTCGACGAAGTCCTGACCAGTGTCGAGGACCTGCGCCACAAGATCTCGATTCCCCGCGCCATTCGCTCGGTCGGCGCACCGGGCAACGTGGAAGATGCACAGAATTTCACCGATGCGCTGATCCGCATCCGCAAGGCAAACAACGCCTACCAGATGCTGGAAGGCGCGGTGGCTTTCGACGAACAAACCCTCTTTCGTACCGCCATAGAACTGCCCGCCAACCTCACCGAGGGCAACTATCGCACGCGCATCCTGCTGACGCGCCAAGGCCGGTTGGTCTCGGATTTCGAAACCGTGATCGACGTGCGCAAGGTGGGGCTGGAACGCTGGCTTTTCACCCTGTCACGCGAACAACCCATGCTCTATGGCCTGATGTCGCTGGCCATCGCCATCGCCGCGGGCTGGAGCGCCTCCGCCGCCTTCCGCGTGTTGCGGCAAAACTAAAGCGTTCCGCCTTTACCCTGAGACATCAGCCAAAGGCGGAACGCGTGCAACAATTGAGCGGAGCACTGCATTTCGCGAAAATCTGTGACTCAGGTTTTTCGCGAAACGCTTTAAGCCTGTCTTCTTCTGTTCAAAAACATCCTCGGGGGTGAATTGGCCAAAGGCCAAGAGGGGGCAGACAGCCCCCTTGCCCCGCACGCGCCAGCGTGCTGATCCTGCCGCGCCGCAAGGCGCGCCCTTTTGGAAACCGCCGCTCAGCCGCGCCCGATATAGGGCATCTTGGTGGCCATCACGGTCATGAACTGCACATTGGCCGACAACGGCAACTGCGCCATGTGCAGGACCGACCCCGCCGCATAGGCCACATCCATGGTCTGCATCCCCGGCTGGCGCGCCTTCAAATCGGCCACCAACTCGCTTTCAGCGTTGCCGATGTCGATCTGCCCGCAGGCGATGTCAAACGCCCGCCCATCCAGTGACAAGCTCCGCGTCATGCCCGTCACCGCATGTTTCGAGGTGGTATAACAAATCGAATTCTCGCGCGGGACATGGGCCGAGATCGAGCCGTTGTTGATGATCCGGCCACCCTGCGGGTCTTGCGCACGCATCTGCTCGAAGGCCAAGCGCGCGGCGATGAACATGCCGCGCAGGTTGACCGCCATCACCTGATCGAAGTCTTCGACACTCACTTCATCAGGGCTGGCCACCGGGCCGAAAATCCCGGCGTTGTTGAAAAGCACGTCCAGATGCCCGACTTCGCCTATGAACTGATCGAACACCGCTCTCATGGCCTCGGCGTCACTTACATCGGCGGGCAGCGGGATGGCCCCTGCCTGCCCCGCCGCAATCTCGCGCAGGCGTTCGGCACGGCGCGCCACCAAGCCCACGGTCCAGCCTTCCGACAGGAACAGCTCCGCCGTGGCGCGGCCAATCCCTGAACTCGCGCCGGTGATCAGGATCGTTGTCATACCTCGGCCTCCAGCTCCAGTGGCGCAGGCGCCACGTGCAAATCATCGGTGCGTAGCGGCCCGGTAGGCTTCGATAGGCGCGCGCGCACCACCCAGTGCAGCCGCTCCTCGGCCCGGGTGATCGCCACATAGGCCAGCCGTTTCCACAGCGGCTGCCCTGCCTCTGTCCGCCCCATGCGGGACGCGGCGTAAAGGTCGGGCGCAAAGACCTGCACATCACGCCATTGACTGCCTTGCGCCTTGTGAATGGTCACCGCGGCCCCATGCAGGAAGGTCGCGCCCATGCGCGCCGCGAAGGGGATGAACGGCTCTTCCTCGTCGGGCTTTTCGATCTTGACGATCGAGGCGGCGGACACCTGCGGGTCTTCGGCCCCGATGACATGCAGCCGCGAAAACCCCGGTTTGCGCCCCGGCCCCAGATAGATCACCTGCGCGCCCTTGATCAGGCCACGCGCCTCCAAATCCAGCCGCTTCTTGCGGTGCTTGAGCGGCAGTTCGATGCCGTCACAAATCAGCGGCTCGCCCTCCAAAAGCGCATCCTCGGGCGCGCCATGCACCGCCCGGAAGGCATTGATCAACCGGATGCGCGTGGCGTTGCGCCAGACCAGGACGGGTGAGCGCGCCATCAGGTCCACCTCGACCCGCTGCGCCCATTGCACGCGGTCGTCCTTGCGGGCCTTGTCTTCGACCATGCGCTCGAAATCCTCGAACCCTATGTCAGGGTCCGATAGCGCATGGGCGAGGTCCAGAATGGGGTTATCGGCGTCTTGGCGGTGGATGCGGTGCAGGGTCAGGATGGCAGGCTCTGGCAGCTTCTCGAACACCATGGAGCCCGATTGATTGACCGGGGCCAACTGTGCCGGATCACCGAACAGCAGGAGGTTGGGAAAAATCTCCTGCAAATCCTCGAACTGACGGTCATCCAGCATCGAGGCCTCATCGACAAAGCCCACATCCAGAGGCTCTTCCCGGCGCTTCCAGCCGGTGATGAAATCACTGCCGCGCAGGCCCGCTGTGGCCAAGGCGCCGGGGACGGATTTATGGCTTTGGTAGAAGGCATGGGCGCGGTCCAATGCCTCTTCGGTCAGGCCCTCGATTTCCGGCCGTTCGCCATTCCCGGCCAACCATTCCGCGATCTTTTCATATTCCGGGTCATAGACGGGGGTATAAAGGATGCGGTGGATGGTGGTGGCCGGCACACCACGCATCCGCAAGACACTCGCGGCTTTGTTGGTGGGGGCAAGAATGGCCAGCGTGCGCCGATCCTTGCGGCGGCGGCCTTCATAATCGCCCGAGACAATCTCAACCCCGGCCTCGGTCATGGCGCGGGTCAGTTCGGCCAGCAGCAGGGTCTTGCCCGATCCGGCCTTGCC
>DATFKJ010000107.1:0-3025 GCA_035268705.1 Roseovarius sp.
CGGACGTCTTCGGCGCCTTTCTCGGTGCGCCACCAACGTTCCCATGCGGATTGATCCAGCCCGTTGGCCTCGGCCCATTCGGCGGCGCAGGCGATATATTCGATGGGTGCGTCGAACCAGACGTAGAAAACCTTGCCTTCCATGCCGGGCCAATCCTCATCGCCGCGCTTGACGGGGATGCCCCAGTCGAGGTCGCGGGTGATGCCGCGATCTTGCAGCCCGTCGCCATCGTTGAGCCATTTGCGGGCGATCGAGGTGGTCAGCACTGGCCAGTCGGCTTTGCTGTCGATCCACGCATTCAGGGTATCGCGCATCTGACTTTGACGCAGGAACAGGTGCTTGGTTTCGCGCACTTCAAGGTCGGTTGAGCCGGAAATCGCGCTGCGCGGTTCCAGAAGGTCGGTCGGGTCAAGCTGTTTGGTGCAGTTTTCGCATTGGTCGCCGCGCGCCTTGTCGTAGCCGCAGTTGGGGCAGGTGCCTTCGATGTAGCGGTCGGGCAGGAAGCGTTTGTCGGTGTTGGAGTAGACCTGTTTTTCGGTGACTTCCTCGATCAAGCCGGCGTCGTAGAGTTTGCCGGCAAGGTGCTGTGTGAGCTTGTGGTTTTGCGGGCTGGAGGAGCGTCCGAAGTGATCGAAGCTGAGCCGGAATCCCTTGGCAATCTCGGCCTGTACCTTGTGCATCCGGGCGCAATACTCGGCCACGGGTTCGCCCGCCTTGGCGGCGGCCAATTCGGCCGGGGTGCCGTGTTCGTCGGTGGAGCAGAGAAACAGAACCTCGTGCCCGCGCGCCCGTTGGAAGCGGGCGAAAAGGTCGGCGGGCAATTGGCTGCCCACGAGATTGCCAAGGTGTTTGATCCCGTTGATATAGGGGATTGCCGAGGTGATCAGGTGCCTTGCCATTGTCTTTGTTCCGCCTTTCGCGCCGTATGTATTGTGGCTGGTTTAATGGCCTTGGGCGCGAAGGGCCAGAGGCAGCGGGGCGGATTGGAAAAAATCGACATTCCTGTCGTGTTCCGGTTTGACGCTTTGTCTGGTGCGCTGCTAGGGGCGGGTTGGATACCAAGGCAGAGGGGCCGCGCGATGATTCAGGTATTGGCGAGCGTTTGGGCCCTGCTTCTTGGCATGGTTCTGATCATGATCGGCAATGGCATGCAGGCCACCCTGATGGGGGTGCGCGGGGCCATGGAGGGCTTTGGCACGCTGGAGCTGTCGATCATTACCTCGGGCTATTTCCTTGGGTTTCTGGTGGGAAGCCGTTTGGCGCCGGAGTTGATCCGCCGGGTGGGGCATGTGCGGGTTTTTGCGGCCCTTGCCTCGTTCATCTCGGCGGGGTTGATCGCCTTTCCGATCCTGACCGACCCCTATAGCTGGACATTGATCCGGGTGATTCTGGGGTTCTGTTTGTCGGGCGTGTACGTCACGGCGGAAAGCTGGCTGAACAATGCGGCCACGAACCAGACGCGCGGGATGGTCCTTTCGGTTTACATGGTTGCGCAGATGTTGGGCCTGATTGCGGCGCAGGGGTTGATGAACCTTGGCGAGGCAAGCGGGTTTTTCCTGTTCGTGATCCCGTCGATCCTTGTGTCACTGAGTTTCGCGCCGATCCTGCTTTCGATCACGCCGACGCCCGCGTCGGACACCACCAAGCCGATGAGCCTGATGCAGCTTTACCACAAATCCCCCTTGGCCAGTGTCGGCACCCTTTTGCTGGGCGGGGCCTTTGCGGCGCAGTTCGGCATGGCCTCGGTTTATGGCGCGGCAGCGGGGTTGAGCGTGGCGCAGATCACCGGCTTTGTCGCGGCAATTTTCACCGGATCGCTGATCTGGCAAATTCCGGTTGGGTGGTTGTCGGACCGGATGGACCGGCGGCTTTTGATCCTTGCGTTGTCGGCCATTGGGGCCGCGGCCACGGGCGTCGGGTTCGTTGTCGGGGCGCAGTACGAGACCTTGCTCGTTCTGGCCTTTGTTGTGGGGGGCGTGGCCAACCCGCTTTATGCGCTCTTTATCGCCTATACCAACGATTATCTGGAAGTGGATGACATGGCCGCCGCTTCGGGCGGTTTGGTCTTTGCCTATGGCGTTGGTGCGGTCTTGGGGCCGATGGCCACGGGGCAGGTCATGGAACTGGCCGGGCCGCATGGCTTTTGGCTGTTCCTGGCTGTCGTGTTCCTGTCCATCACGCTTTATGCGGGGTGGCGGATGACACGGCGGCCCGGGGTGCCTGTGGATGAAACCGGCAGTTATCTTGGGGTCTTGCCCACGTCCTCGCCTGTCGCTGTGGAAGCGGCGCAGGAATGGTACGTTGAGCAGGCCGAGGAAGCGGCGGAGGAAGAGGCCGAAGCCTAGGGCCTTGCCGCCAAGGATTTTCGAAAATCCTTTGCCAAGCGGTTTCAAAACCGCTTGGACGCTGTTTCTACCATTGGCCTAACGGGTGATGCGCGCGATGATGCGCAAGCCGATGATATCGCCCACCATCGCAGAATAGCCCGCCGCGCCGAAGGCGCTGCGGCTGATTTGCCCGGTGAGCAGAACAGCGAGGTTGCGGCGGTCGTTTGGATCGGTTCCGCGTTGGCGGTAGAGGCGGGCATCAAGGGTGATGGGGCGAGTGACGCCGCGCACGGTAAGGTCGCCTTGCACCGTGGCCCCGGAGAGGTCGCCCGTCAGGGTGCTGGAGCGAAAGGTGATTTCCGGAAAACGCCCTGTGTCCAGAACCTTGGCGTCTTTCATCGCCTGCGTGGCAAAGAAGAACCCGGCGCGCGCCCCGGCGGCATCGAGCGTCACGCGCACCCGGCTGGCGGGCAGGTTGTCGAGGTCGAGCGTGATCTCGGCGGATTTTACCGGCATGGTGCCCTGATTTGGGTTGCCTTCGAAGTCATAGGAAAACCCCACGATCGAGCGCGCGGTATCGAGGCGATAGGCCTGTGGTGCGGCCATGCCGAGCGCGGCGGTGAGGCAGAGAATGAAGGCAAGGATATAACGCATGGCGCGACGGTAGGGGCAAACTGGTTTGGCGGCCATTCACCTTT
>DATFKJ010000108.1:0-3664 GCA_035268705.1 Roseovarius sp.
GGTAGGCGGGTTCGGGCTCGCTCAGCGAGGGGAACTTGCCCGAGGCCGACCAGTTGAAATTGCCCGAATCCACAACGCAGCCGCCGGTCACGGTGCCGTTGCCGGTCAGGAACTTGGTCATCGAATGCACCACCAGCGTCGCGCCATGCTCAATCGGGCGGCACAGGTACGGCGTGGCCGAGGTGTTATCGACAATCAGCGGTAGCCCGGCCTTGTCGGTAATCGCAGAAATCGCATCAAGATCAGTGACATAGCCACCGGGGTTGGCGATGGACTCGCAGAAGACGGCGCGTGTGTCGTCGTCAATCGCGGCTTCCACGGCGTCCAGATCGTCGAAGTCCACGAACTTCGCCGACCAGCCGAAGCGCTTGATTGTTTGGGAAAACTGCGTGATCGAGCCACCGTAGAGACGTGTGGACACCACCACGTTCAGGCCCGGACCCATCAGCGGAAACAGCGCCATGATCTGCGCCGCATGCCCCGAGGAACAGCAGACCGCCCCGGCCCCGCCCTCAAGCGTCGCCACACGCTCTTGCAGCGAGGCGACGGTGGGGTTGGTGAGGCGCGAATAGATATAGCCCACTTCCTGAAGGTTGAACAGCGCCGCCGCGTGCTCGGCATCGCGGAAGACATAAGCCGTCGTCTGGTAGATCGGCACTTGGCGGGCACCGGTGGCCGGGTCAGGGCGGGCGCCTGCGTGGATTTGCAATGTATCGAAGCCGTGGGCCATTGGAAGTCTCTCCCTTGGAATGTTTTGCCATCTGTCTAGGCCATTCAGGGGAGGGGAACAACTGGCGTACCGCGCGGCGGGATGTTGTTCCGGTTCGGGGGCTTGGCTTGGGCTTTTTTTCGTGAAGGCGGAATTTGGTGGAACAATGGGGCTGTTCGAGTGAAGAAGTATACCTGCCCGCTCAGGAGTTTTGTCCAGAGCGGTTGCGTGCTAAGGCACGGGGCGTGGATGCGCGCCGGGTCACCGCATCCAGTATCCATTGCGGCGGATACGATTGCGGATCGCCTGTTCCTTGCGCGGAAGGTCATCGCGATCAAACAGATCCCGTACTTTTTGGCCGCGCCCGTGGTAGATCATGAACTTGATGGCGTCGTGGCTCTTGAGCACCTTTTTCACAGGATTCGGGGCGGTGACGCGTTCAAGAACGTCAACCGTATGGTCCGATTCACGCGCGTAAAGCAGCGGCAGGAACCTGTAGTGGCAAGTGATGTCGCCATCGAGGTAACCGTCCGGCAAGGCACCGTAGCCGCCACCGAAGCTATGGATCACAAGGGGCAGGGCCACCTGATCGAGCCATGGATCGAGCGATTGGCAGACCAATTCGGGCGGCGCATCATCGCGGATGGCAAGAGCGTAATCCAAAAAACGCTGCCCGAAGGCGCGTGGGCATTTGTAGTAGAAGAACCCGGCGTTGAAATAGAGATAGCGGCGCCAGAATTCATCGGGGTAAGATTTGTCGAGCGAGGGTTCGAAATCCAACCCGAACTTGTCATAAAGCGATTTCCACGTGGCCGAGTAACCGGGGCCGTAAAGCTGTATTTCGGGCCATGTGTTTTCACGCTTCATCGAGGCTTGGGGCCGCGCAAAATCAAACGGCACCGTGGTGATGTCACCGGTGATCAGCGTGTCAGTGTCGAAGAACACGAAGGGCTCGCCCTTGGGCATGGCAAGAAGCGCTTCGATCTTGTTGCCGTTGGGGTAGCTGGCCCCGAAGTGGCGCGACTGAAAGGGGATGATTTCTGCCCCCAGTTCTTCCAAAAGCTTGCGGGTTTGTCCGCCGCGAATGCTTGGGTCCTTGCCCCATAGCGGGCCGTTTTGCGGTTCGGCCACCAGAAGGCGGCCTTTGAACTCGGGGCTCATTTCACGCAGGGAGGCGGCGAAGATCACGGCCTCGTATTGCAATCTGCCACCTTGGCCGACGATGACGATGTTGAATGGCTTCTGTGGCTTTGCCTGTTTCGCCTTTTTGGCCATGCTCATCCTCTGACCCGTTTTATATTTTCCGGCAGTATAGGGGGGATGGGGCACGGGCAGAAGAGGGGAGTTGCGGCATTTTTTGAACCCGGCGCAACGCAAGCTATTTCGCTTGTTTTTTTGCAATGCAAGCGTTTATACTTGCATGTATGTTTGTTGTTCTTACTGGCGATATCGTCGCTTCGACCGAGATGGATGTCGAAGCTCTGAATGAAACCCTGGAGAGCTTGTCCGAGGCCTCGAAGGTCATCGGCGGCTGGCCGGGGGTGACGCGCTGGGGATTTGCTCGGCGTGGTGGCGATGCGTGGCAATTGGCCTTTGATGCGCCTGTGCTTGGCCTGCGCGCGGTGCTGTACCTTGCTGCCTGTACAAGGCGACTGGACAAGGGGCGGGCGACGCGCGTTGCGATGGCGGTGGGCGAAGGGCACTTGCCAGCGGGCGACCCCAACGCGGCCTATGGTGAAGCCTTTACAGCCTCTGGGCGATTGGTCGAGGCGTTACCCGCCGGGCGATATCTGGATGACGCGACGGGTGGCTCGGCGGCGGCGGTGGCACGTTTGGCGGATCATATCGCACAGGGCTGGACACCATCACAGGCACGCGCCATGGTTGAGCAATTGTCGCCGGGCGCGGGCACCCGTGCCGAGGCAGCCAAGCGGTTGGGCGTAAGTCGGCAAGCCGTCGATCAGGCGCTTTGGGCGGCTGGATTTCCGGCGATTGATGGCGCGCTGAAGGCATTGGAAGAGGGGCGCAAGTGAATATGCTTTCATTTGAGCAAGGCAAGCCAATATGATTGCTGTCAGTCCCGAGATGGCTGCAAGTCTGGCGGCCTTGCTGCTGGCGCATGTGCTGGCGGATTTCGTGTTTCAAACCAAGGCGATGGTCGAAAACAAACGGCATCCGGGCATGTTCATCCTGCATATCGGAGTGGTCTTTGGCCTGAGTTTGGTCGCTTTGGGTGGCGCGTGGGCTGTGGCAGGTGCTGTTGCGGTGGCGCATATGGTCATCGACGGGATCAAGACCTATCTTTTGCCCGTTACGTGGCGGGAAAGCTTCACGGCTTTCATCCTGGATCAATCGGCGCATTTGGCAACACTTGTTGCGGCGATGATCATCTGGCCTGCGGCGGTAACGACAGGCCTTTGGGCGCCATGGATGGAGATCTTGGCAGGGCCAGCAATGGTGGTTTCGGGAGTCATCCTGACGGTCATCGCCGGGGGCTATGCCGTTGGCTTGATCACGGCCCCCTACGCAAAGGATTTCAAGGCGCAGGGCCTTGAAAACGCAGGCCAAATGATCGGGCGTTTGGAACGGGCGGTGATTTTCCTGCTGATCGCGATGGGGGAGCCTGCGGGAATCGGGTTCTTGATCGCCGCGAAATCGCTGCTGCGCTTTGAGGCCACCAAGGAGCAAAAGGCCAGTGAATACGTCATCATCGGCACGCTGACATCCTTTGGCTGGGCCTTGGCCACCAGCAGCGCGACAATGGCCATCCTTGTGCTTGTGTCGGGCTAAAGTGCCTGAATTCTCCGGGAGGGGAAAGTGGTGGGCGACCTAGGAATCGAACCTAGCGTGCGTCTCCGCGAGGGAGTTACAGTCCCCTGCCACACCTTGCGGCCTGTCGCCCACTTTCCATCGGGTCTTGACCCGTGGCGTGGGGGCGTATTTAGGGATCGTGCC
>DATFKJ010000109.1:0-2181 GCA_035268705.1 Roseovarius sp.
GACAACGATAGTAATCAGCGTCTCGACGGCTCCCAGACAATCGGCGGAACCACCTATGGTAACAGCACACGGATCGAGGCCGAGTATCGCGTCACCCTGCGCGACCCTGACACCGGCGAAACGTGGGATGTTCTGGGCTTCAACATCGACAACTCCAACCCGCAATACGGCACGGTTGAGGGGCTGTCGTTCGTCGGTCCAGCCGGTGGGTTTCCACCTGTCGGCCGTGACCTTGACGTCATCGCCGCCTATGAGGGGCCGGGCAGTTCCGGACAATCCTCCATCGGCGCGGGCGATCTTGCCTCGCCGCCCTGTTTCACCCCCGGAACCCGCATCCTGACGCCACAGGGTTATCGCCCGGTCGAAGATTTGAAAGTCGGAGACCTTGTCGAAACCCGCGACGCGGGGGCTCAACCGCTGTGTTGGGTCGGCGAAGTGGCGCTATCGGGCCAAGACCTGCAACGCCGGCCGGAATTCCGGCCTGTGCGGATCAAGGCGCACGCCTTCGGACCGGGCCGCCCCGGCCGCGACCTACTGCTGTCGCCCCAGCACCGCATTCTTCTAAGCGACTGGCGTGCAGAGCTTTTTCGGGGCGAGGCCGAGGTTCTTGCCGCCTCCGTACACTTCGTCGATGGTGTCAATGTAAAGCGCGCGCCCTGTCATGCCGGGATTCGCTATTTGCACATCATGTGTGACACCCACCAGATCGTCCTTGCCGACGGGTTGGAGACCGAGACATTCCTTCCCGGTCAGGCCGCGCTGGCCAGTGTGCCACGCGCAGCAGCTGACGAAGTGCTTGAACTTTTCCCCGAATTGGCCACCGCGGGTGCGGCCCCGCTCCCCGCGCGCCCCGTGCTGCGCGGGTGGGAAGCACGGGTCATGCGTCCAACCGCCAATGCGGCGTAAAGCACAACTCGCTCAGGCGCGCTCGGCGTAATCCATGGTTTCGGTGTTGACGATGATGTCTTCATCCTGCCCGACGAAGGGCGGCACCATGACCTTCATGCCATTGTCCAGAACAGCGGGCTTGAAACTGTTGGCCGCCGTTTGCCCCTTCACCACCGGTTCGGTTTCAACCACCTTGCAGGTGACCTTCTGAGGCAGCGTCGCGTTCAACGCCTCGTTCTCGTAATACTCGATCTGAACCGTCATCCCGTCCTGCAAGAAGGGGCGGCGCTCGCCAAGGATCTCGGCAGGTAGTTCAATTTGCTCAAAGGTTTCATTGTCCATGAAAACCAGCATCCCGTCGGTCTCGTAAAGAAACTGCTGATCCTTTTGCTCAAGACGCACGCGCTCGACCTTGTCGGCACTGCGAAAACGCTCGTTCAATTTCGAACCATTGCGCAGATTGCGCATTTCGACCTGCGCAAAGGCACCGCCCTTGCCGGGCTTGACGTGATCGACCTTTACTGCGCTCCAAAGGCCGCCGTTGTGTTCCAGAACATTTCCCGGACGAATCTCGTTTCCGTTGATTTTCGGCATTGTGGCAAAACCATGTCAGAAGGTTGATAGAAGTCTGAGCGCCCCTATATCTTGTTAGCAATCTCGGGGCAAGGAAACGATATCTCGTGCTGCACGCGCAGAAAGATATGAGCAAATTGCATAGAAGCTATGCAAATAGGCTCTATCCGAATCGTTAAAACTCCGCCATAACCATCGCCACGCCCGAAACACAAGAGCAATAAATCAAGGACGAAACATGAAGGATTTCGTTGACGGCACAGCCTTCAATGCAGAACAGGGCAACCGTGCGCGCAAGCTGTTCGCGGCTGTCGTACTGGCCGCTTTGGACGACGCCATTTCCGACGACAAGAAGTATGGCAATGGCCCGGAACAAATCGCCCGTTGGGCGCGCTCGCGCGATGGCCGCGAGGTGCTGTCCTGCGCCGGCATCGACCCCAACGAGCGCGTTGTCGAGGGTCTGATGGAATTCGTCGGTAAAGGGGTGCGGACCTCTGTCGCGCTCTCGCGCGAAGAAAGCGAACGCCGCAATGCCGCGGCACAGGCCGAAGCTGCCTAACCCAAGACCAAGCTGCCTAGAAAAAGCCCTGCCACATCGGCGGGGCTTTTTCTTTGGGGCTTTCCAGTTCTGACAGGGCTTTGTATCACCACCTGCGGCAGCTGCATTGAGGGCACGATGACCAAGGCGATCATGATACAGGGTGCGGGCTCGAACGTGGG
>DATFKJ010000110.1:0-2144 GCA_035268705.1 Roseovarius sp.
GGAGATTCCCGATGGCAGCCTCGTGATGGGCGCGCCGGGCAAGGTGATGCGCGAACTGGATGACACGGCCATTCAGGGCCTGCGGGCCTCGGCGCTGCATTACCAACAGAACATGCGCCGCTTCCGCGATGGGTTGCAGGCGATTTAACCCTAGATGGAGCAATCCACGATCCCCGCGCTGTTGCATGCCATTCCGCTGCCCTCGGTGCTGATCGGGCGGGAAGAGCGGATCTTGGGGGCCAACGAAGCAGCGCTGGCGTTGCTGGGGCAGGGCATCGTGGGGCGGCATTTCATCACCGCGATCCGCCAGCCCAATGTGCTGGACGCGATTGAAACCACCCTGCGCGAACGCGGCCAGCGCACTGCGCGGTTTCTGGGGTCTGACGGGGATCAGGACACGACGTACAACGTCACCTGCTCCAAGGTGCAGACCGATCTGGGCAGCGGGGTTCTGGTTTGTTTCGAGGATGTCACGCATCTTGAAAAGGCAAGCGAGATGCGGCGTGATTTCGTGGCCAACGTCAGCCACGAGTTGCGCACGCCGCTGACCGCCTTGATGGGCTTTATCGAAACCCTGCAAGGCCCCGCAAAGGGCGATATCGCCGCAACCGAGCGGTTCCTCGGCATCATGGCGGGCGAAGCCGCGCGGATGGAGCGGCTGGTGCAGGATCTTTTGTCGCTCAGCCGGGTCGAGGCGGATGAACGTGTGCGCCCGACCGACCGGATCGACCTTGGCCCGGTCCTGCAATCCGTGGTGCATTCCATTCGCCCGCTGGCCGAGGAGGCCAAGGTCGAGATCGCGGTCACCCTTCCCGGGGAAACCGTGATCAGCCCCGCCGAAGACGACCAGATCCGGCAGGTGTTCACAAACCTCATCGAAAACGCCATCAAATACGGCGGCGGGGGCAAGACCGTTCATGTCACCCTGCGCACGCACGATCATGCGCCCTCGCTGCGTGGGCCCGGTGCGATGGTCGAGGTGTGCGACGAAGGCCCCGGCATAGATCCCATCCATATCCCCCGCCTGACCGAACGCTTCTACCGCGTCGATAGCCACCGCTCGCGCGAAATGGGCGGCACGGGGCTTGGCTTGGCCATCGTCAAACACATCATAAGCCGCCACCGGGGCCGTCTTCGCATCGAATCGGAACCGGGGCAGGGCAGCACTTTTCGGGTGATTCTGCCGCGGGTTGTCACAAACGCCTGACCGCGTTTCACCACAGCCGAAGATGGACAAATTTCCCGGTTGTCCAATGGCCCGATTTACTTGGGTTTTGGCATCTTCTTTCGCACCGTCATAAAACCGTTACAAAACTTTAACAAAAGGGTCGTGCAACAGGCCTAGCAGGCAAGGCGAGGTCATCGAAACCGGTGGCTGAAACCAGAAAAACTCAGGAGCTCTACATGTCCTTTCTGAAACTCACCGCGTCCGCGACTGCCATCGCAGCGCTTTCCACCACTGCCGCTTTCGCCCGTGACAACGTTCAGGTTGCCGGTTCGTCGACCGTTCTGCCCTACGCCTCGATCGTGGCCGAACTTTTCGGCGACAACACCGATTTCCCGACCCCGGTTGTGGAATCGGGTGGCTCCTCGGCGGGCCTCAAGCGCTTCTGCGAAGGCGTGGGTGAGAACACCATCGACGTAGCCAACGCCTCGCGTGCCATCCGCGAAAAAGAAATCAAGGCCTGCGCCGAGAACGGTGTCACCGACATCATCGAAGTGCGCATCGGCTACGACGGCATCGTTTTCGCCTCGCAGCAATCCGGCCCCGAGTTCACCGCCTTTGAACCGGCCGACATCTACAACGCCATCGGTGCCACCGTTCTGAAAGACGGTGAACTGGTCGACAACCCGCACCAAAGCTGGACCGAGTTCAACGCCGACCTGCCCGATGCCGAGATCGCCATGTTCATCCCCGGCACCAAGCACGGCACCCGCGAGGTCTTCGAAGAGAAAGTCTTGCTGCAAGGCTGTGAAGACACCGGCGCCGTTGCCGCCATGGAAGAAAACGGCATGGACGAAGACGCCATCGAAGACGCGTGCTTCGACGTGCGCCAAGACGGCAAGTCGGTCGACATCGACGGCGACTACACCGAAACCCTGGCCCGCATCGACGCCAACACCAACGGCATCGGCGTGTTCGG
>DATFKJ010000111.1:0-3123 GCA_035268705.1 Roseovarius sp.
ACAAAACAGGGGCGCCGGTCGGTAAAACTGTCACCGTCGCAGATTGCCATCGCGAAGAAGCTGAATGTTCCTCTCGAGGAATACGCCAAATACGTGAAGGAGTAACGACAATGGCTGACAGAACACCCCGAGCCGCAGAAACCCGCGACAAGAAACAACGTCGCAAACCATGGGCACCGCCCAGCCGCCTAGATGCCCCCGATCCCCCTGCGGGATATGTGCATCGCTGGATTCGAGTCGCTATGCGTGGCGAAGAGGACAAGATCAACGTCCACTCCAAGCTGCGTGAAGGGTGGGAACCTGTCCGCGCAGACGAGTATCCAGAGTTTGAGGCCCCTGTCATCGACGAAGGTCGGTACGAGGGCGTCATCGGGAACGGTGGACTGATGCTGTGCCGCATACCTGAAGAAACAGTGCATGAAAGATCCGCGTATTACGGGAACCGGACCCGCGAACAGATGCAAGCTGTCGATCAGGACCTGATGAAGGACCAACATCCTTCGATGCCGATCTCACACGATCGGCGCAGTCGTGTCTCATTCGGTGGTCGTAGCAACGACGCCGAGTAACTTGAAACTGAAGGAGCTATACCATGGCTAACATCAATGGTGCCTTTGGTCTTCGTCCCCTCAAAAAGATGGGTCAGAACACCAACAGCACCGGTGCCAGCGAGTATCGCATTGCTTCGGACAACACGAACGCGATCTATCAGGGTTCTCCTGTTATCCCGACCTCAGCCGGTGTCATCGACATCGTTGGGGCGGCGGCAGGCGGCACTGTGGGTCTCGTTGGCGTTTTCTGGGGCTGCGAGTACGTCTCGTCTGTCAACGGTGAAATCATCTTTTCGAACTACTGGCCGGGCTCGGGCGCTGACTCGAACTTCCCGGTCAAGGCGTTCGTTTATGATGACCCCGCCCAAATGTTCCTGATCTCGACGTCGAACGTCGTGACAGGTGCTGACACTGAAGCCGAGGTTCAAGCCGCTGTGTTTGCAAACGCAAACTTCGCAACAGCCGCATCGGGTTCGACGACCACTGGTCTGTCGAGCGCAACGCTGGATCTCGACACAATCGCCACCACCGCAAACCTGAACCTGCGTATCATGGGCATCCAAGATGACCCTGAGAACTCGGACTTCAGCGAAGCCGGCGTTGGCATCATCGTCCGTCTGAACAACCACTTCAATTCGCCGAACGGCGCAATTGCCGGTGGCACTGTTTCGACGACTGGCGTGTAAAGGAGGTCTGAGTTATGGCTATTTCTCGCGCACAACTAGCGAAAGAGCTGGAACCGGGCCTCAACGCCCTGTTCGGCATGGAGTATGGTCGCTACGAGAACCAGCACTCCGAGATTTTCACCACCGAATCTTCGGACCGTGCGTTCGAAGAAGAAGTGATGCTCTCGGGCTTTGGTGCTGCTCCGACGAAGTCGGAAGGTTCGGCGATCACGTTTGACGAAGCCACCGAAGCGTACACTGCGCGCTACAACCACGAAACCGTGGCCATGGCGTTTGCGCTGACCGAGGAGGCCGTGGAGGACAATCTTTACGACCGTCTTGGCAGCCGCTACACCCGCGCACTGGCACGTTCGATGGCACACACCAAGCAGGTGAAAGCAGCAGCAGTGCTGAACAACGCCTTTACAGGCGGCGCAAATGCTGGCGGCGACGGCGTGGCGCTTTGTTCGACAGCGCACCCGCTGTCAAACGGCAGCACATTCTCGAACACCCCCAGCGTTGCTGCGGATCTGAACGAAACCTCTCTTGAGGACGCTCTGATCAACATCGCTGGTTTTGTGGATGAGCGCGGCTTGAAGATCGCACTTCGCGGCACCAAGCTGATTGTGCCTCGCCAGCTGCAGTTTGTTGCTGAACGTCTGATGGTGTCGAACCTGCGGGTCGGCACGGCAGACAATGACGTCAACGCTCTAAAGAGCATGGGGATGCTCCCGGAAGGTTATGTGGTCAATGACTTCCTGACTGATCCGGATGCATTTTTCCTGAAAACCGATGCTCCGCGTGGCTTCGTGCATTTTGAGCGGACGCCTCTGAGCACTGGCATGGAGGGCGATTTCGACTCCGGAAACATGCGCTTCAAGGCTCGTGAGCGTTACGCATTCGGATATTCTGATGCCAGAGCCGTGTTCGGTAGCCCCGGCGCATAAGCCTTAAAAAACAAGGACTTAGGTCTGGTTAAGCCCCCGCTTCGGCGGGGGCTTTTCTTTTGGGGTGGACCTAAAACCTCGACCCGTGTACACAAGGACCAAAGGAGTCGATAATGCCATATGCAAATGACTGTGCTGGGATTTATAAGATCGTAAACACAGTGTCCAACAAAGCATATGTTGGACAGTCTTTGCGTGTAAAAAAGCGTGTTCAAGAGCATTTTCGGCTACTTCGTCTTGGCAAGCACACAAACCCCCACTTGCAAAATTCGTACAACAAGAACGGTGAGCAAGCTTTTGCGTGGGAACTTGAGGTTGTTTGCGAACATCCCGACGACTTGGATATTATTGAAAACGCATTTCTTCGCGGCGAAGCGTACTTTAATGAGCCATTGGCTTATAATATTGCGAACTACGCAAAAGTGCCGATGCGCGGAAAGCGCCACACCGCCGAAACAAGACAGCAAATTAGTTCCGCAAAGTCCGGACGTCGTGAACACGTAACAGCTGAGTATCGAGAGAAGCTTTCACACGCCCAGATAAAAAGGCGTCACGGCGATCCTGAGTTCATTGCAAAAGTGCGCTTCATCGTGCATAATCCCCACATGTCTTACGCCGAGCGCGGACGTGTTGTGGGCGCGGACACAAGCAATGTTCGCAAACTTGCGCTCAAATACAGCCCACTACAGGAGGTTCTCCCATGGCTAAAACTTTTTTCTCCGGACCAGTAGAGTCCAGCAACGGCTTCAGGGCCGTCACCAAAGACACCACCACCGGCGCGGTCACCGCAACCAGCACCTTTGGCGACGACACCACGATCACGGGCACAATGACCCAAGACATCTCGGTTGTTGGCACATACACTGTCGCCACACTGCCCGACGCTGTTGCAGGCGGTATCATCTATGTGAGCGACGGCGCTGCAGGCAGCGCGATCCTTGCTTTCAGCGACGGTACCGA
>DATFKJ010000112.1:0-5276 GCA_035268705.1 Roseovarius sp.
CAAGGCACAACTGGGCCGCATCGTGCCGGTTCACGAGGTGCATGACCTGACGGTCGATGGCAAATCGGTGGAACGTGAACTGGCGCTGTTGAAAGTCGAAGGCGACGGCGACAAGCGGGTCGAGGCCCTGCGGCTTGCCGATATCTTCCGCGCCAACGCGGTGGACAGCACGCTGGGCAGCTTTGTTTTCGAGATCACCGGCACGCCGGACAAGATCGACGCCTTCGCCGACCTGATGCGCCCCTTGGGCCTGACCGAGATCGCCCGCACCGGTGTGGCCGCCCTGTCGCGCGGGATTTGACCGGGCATCAAGGACGTCCGCGCTCAGCCTGTCGATCTATGCCTTTTTCTGGACACCGCAGCGACCTTGCGATGCGGTTCCAGCGGAACCACCTTGCCAGAGTTCGCTTCCCGGTCTGATGTGCCCTCGCACGGCGCGGCCGCGCCATGGCGCGCGCCTTCGCGGGCCAGATCACCGGCAAGGGACGGGTATCGCTCACTCGCCACGACTTGCGGGTTGCCGACAATCCGCATGCGTTTGCCCTCACTTATATCGAACCGAACCAAATCGCCGGGGTCTAGGGGCACACTGGCCTGCACCTCCGGCTTGCCCCCGTCGTAGTATGCCAGATCGCCGTGGTCTTCGCACCAAATGACAGCGCGGTTCTCGCGGCGATCGCTCCAGAGAACGACTCCGTACATTGTACCCTCACAGATTCTTCCTACACGCGAATATTGTCCTGACACGAGGGCGAAATGTGTAGTCAAAGTTTCGTATCGCAACCGACTGATTTGTGTCAAACTCGTGGCAACCTGACGCCATTTAGCGTCAAAAAAGGCAATATTGGGGCATATCGCCGTTGGCCCCAGCGTGAAAAACACGTATATGATGTTCCCCATACGAGTCGTACAACCAAAGCAGGACTGCCAGAATGGGTCAACCGAATGTCAGCCCTTCACCTTCTATTGGTGGAGATCCTGCAAAGCTTCGGGGAATGTTCGGGCGGAACCTGCAAGTCCTTTCGGCCCCCTTCCCATCCATAGCGGCGCTTTGCCGAGAGCTTGACATCAACCGCACGCAATTCAACCGCTACCTCGCCGGCGAAAGTTTTCCGCGCCCAGACGTCCTGTATCGCATCTGCACGTTCTTCGACGTCGACGCCCGCATCCTTCTGGAGCCGGTGGAAGCCCTGACGACAACGGTCAGTGACCTGCTCAGCCACCCGGAACTCGAAGGTTTTTTCGGGGCCGAGCCGTTGGACATCCCCGAAAGCGTCTTTCCAAGCGGGTTCTATCAATTCGTTCGCCGCAGCTTCATCGACGATACACGCTTCGTGCTTGGGCTGATCTTTGTAAAGCGGCTCGATGGCTATACCTTGCTGCGCAGTTACGAACCGCGCGAGGCGATGCGCCTTCAGGGTTTGTCGGTGGCCCCCCTGGACCGCGAGTTTCGCGGCCTTGTCTTGCGTCAGCAGGAGGGCGTCATGGCATTGGCAAGTCACCGCAACACCCTGTCATTCTCATTCAATTTCCTGAGCCGCCAATCTTCGTTCCAGCCCAATATCTGGGAAGGCTATGCCGCGCGCACGATCCGCGAAAGCATTTCCGGCCACCGGGCCACGCGCATGGTCTATGAACACCTAGGCCCCTTCTCGGGTCAGGTGCTGCAAACGTCGCGCCGGGCGGGCCTTGTGACGCCCGATGTGGTGCCCGAATACCATCGGCGGCTTTTGCGACTGGATCAGGAATTTCGCTGAAACCTGTCGCCTTGAGGAAACTCAGGTCGTGAACTGTCGGTTTCACCGCGCGTTTTTCTGTTGACTGGATATCATACCAACAGTCAGGAGATCACGATGACGCAGACCGTCACAGACCTGTCGAACGTGCGCAACAGTGTGGAAACGGCCAATGGCCTGCCCAACGCGCACTATATCGACGAAGGCGTCTTCCAAGAAGAAAAGCAGGCGCTTTTGTTCTCGCAATGGGCCGGTCTGGCCGTCGCCGCCGATGTCCCCGAGGCGGGCGATGCGGTGCCCATGGAATTCCTCGGCATGCCGCTCTTGCTGCTGCGTGACAAAGAGGGACAGGTCCGGGTGTTCCAGAACATCTGCCGCCACCGGGGCATGATCCTTGTGGAAGAGCCGCGCAAGATCGAAGGCGCCATTCGCTGCCCCTATCATTCGTGGTGCTATTCCACCAAGGGCAACCTTGTCTCCACGCCCCACGTGGGCGGCCCCGGCCACAACACCCACGAAGCGATCAAGCGCGACGATCTGGGCCTGATCGAAGTGCGCAGCCACATCTGGCGCGACGTTGTCTGGATCAATGTCTCGGGCGATGCCCCCGCGTTCGAGGAGGCCATGTCAGACATCATGAAACGCTGGAGTGAGTTCGAGCTGCCCCTCTACCACGGCGGTCATGACAGCCGGTTCGAGCTTGAGGTTCAAACCAACTGGAAACTTGCGATAGAAAACTATTGTGAAAGCTATCACCTGCCTTGGGTGCATCCGGGCCTGAACAGCTATTCGCGCCTAGAAGATCACTATCATATCGAAAAGCCCGGCGAATACTCGGGCCAAGGCACAATGGTCTACCGCCAGCTCACCAACGAAAACGGCGAAAAATTCCCCGATTTCGAAGATGTCGGCGCCAAGTGGAACGAACAGGCCGAATATATCGCCGTTTACCCCAACGTCCTTCTGGGGACCCACCGCGACCACGCCTTCGCCATCATCCTAGAGCCGAAAGGCCCCGAAAAGACCGTGGAGCACATCCACCTCTATTACGCGGTGCCGCAAAGCGACGAGGGCCTGCGTATGCGCAACACCCAGCTTTGGAAAACCGTGTTCGAGGAAGACATCTTCGTGGTCGAAGGCATGCAAAAGGGCCGCCACGCCGCCAACTTCGACGGCGGCCGTTTCAGCCCCGCCATGGATGGCCCGACCCACAACTTCCACGATTGGGTGGCCGGCAAGGTCGAAACCCATCGTGCAAAAGCGAGGGCCGCAGAATGAAAGATCTCGACACCCGGATGATCACCGCCCACGAGGCGAATGACCGCATGGCCCTCATCAAGCTCTACGCCGAAGCGGCCGATGGTGCCAATGACCTGGACGCCTCGTGCTTTTACCTCACGCATGCCTATGTCTTCGCGCTTGAGGCCGGGGCGCCGCAGGCCCGCGACCTGCACGCCCAGCTGGTGCAACACGGTCGCGAGGCCTGAAGGGCAGCCAAGGCTTTTCGAAAAGCCTTGGTCACGCAAGTTCGAATTTGCGTCCAAAGCGCCTTCGAAGGCGCTTGAAGAAAGGCGTTTCGAAACGCCTTCCCCTCACCCCTTCCGCGCCACCACGAAGCGGCGGGGTGGTGTCTTGGCCGGATAATCCCCGGTCTCGACAATCTCGAACCCCGCCCGCCGGATCGCGGCTTCCAACGCCTCCGGGCTCAAAAACGCCACGCCACCCGGGGCCTTGCCCAACAGGCGCAAAACCGGCAAGACCGGGCGCAGGTACCACATCGCGCGCAGGCACGGGGTTTTCGAGATGAACAGCCCACCGGGCTTCAGCATCCGCGCCACCTGCGCAAGCGTTGCATCCAGATCATCGACCAGATGCAGCAGGCTAAAGGCCATCACGGCGTCATGTTGCCCGGTGGCCAGTCGCGGGTCATCAATCGCGCCCTGAAATATCTCGATATTCTCCTGCGCCTGCGCCTTCTCGCGCCCGATCCGCACCATCTCGGCAGAGGCATCCGTGGCCAGCATCCGTGCCACCTTGGGCGCCAGCGTCAGCGCGGTCGTCGCCGAGCCACAGCCAAGCTCGACCACGCTGTCACTACCTTTCAGGTGATCCGCCACCCGCGCAAGCGTTTGCTCATAGGCCGTTTGGTTGCCGATAGGCATAGCGGCGTATCGTTCAGCGACCTTGTCCCAGAATGCGTTGTTGCTTGTCATGTGGTCTTTCCTTTGCCAGCCCGCATAGCGCGGCTCAAGGATAGCACAAGACCACTTGGACGGCACTCAAATCGCTGCGGCCTCTTGCGCCCCCGCCTCGCAAATCAACTGGTACAAATGCCAAGTCCCATGGCCCAGAAGCGGCAGCACGATAAACAACCCCAGAAACCCCGGCAACATCGCCAGAAATGTCACCACCGCGATAAACGCAGCCCAGGCCAGCATCGGCACCGGGTTCTGCACCACCACCTGAAAACTGGTGATCATGGCGGTCACGAAATCCACCTCCCGATCCAGCAAAAGCGGCAACGCGATCACCGTGATATTGTAAAGCAACAGGGCGAACCCCGCCCCCACGACGCTCCCGAAGGCCAGCATCGTCAGCCCCTCGCGCGTCAGGTACACCTCGTAGCTGCTGGAAATATTCGTCATCGTTGAAAAGCCCAAAAACAGGGCAAAAATCATATGCGCGAGGAAAAACCAGAACAAAAACAGGATAATGATCACCGCGCAGATCGACGGCAACTGCCGCTTTCCCTGATGAAAGATCACGCCGAAAACGTCGCCCGGTTCCAGTGGCAGGCTCATTTGTAACCGATGGCTCACCTCGTAAAACCCCACCGCCGCAAATGGGCCGATCAGCGGAAAGCTCACGGCGGCAAAGATCAACCAATAGGTCTGTCCGGTGATCCACGTGACATAAGTCATGAACCAACCGATCACCACATAAACCCCTGCAAAAACAAGGGCATATCCCGGCGCACGCCTCATGTCGGCCCAGCCCCGGCGCAGGGCTTCACCCAGCATGGCAAAATGAACCGCGCCCATCTGTGGCACGCCTAGCGGCTTTTCTGGCTGCATTCCTTGTCCTCCCGTTAAGGCAAGACTAGCCAATGTGCCGCAAGTCACAAAGATACAATTGCAATTCAGGTTTCGGCGGGGCGCCGACCGGGCCAATCGGTGGCGTCGTGATAGGCCTGCGCCAGCCGCAAAAGCGCCCCGTCGCCACCCCGTGGGCCAATAAGCTGCACGCCCATCGGCAGGCCGTTTTCACCGAACCCCGCGGGCATTGCGACCGCTGGAAGCCCGGCCAGACTGGCCGGGACCATGACCTCCATCCACCGATGATAGCTGTCCATCGCATGGCCCGCCACCTCGCGCGGCCACTCCCATTCCACCGGAAACGGCCAGACCTGCGCCGTGGGCAGGGCCAATGCGTCATAGCTCTCGAAGAGGCCCGCCGCCACGCGAAACCACTCGGACCGGATTTCGCTGGCTTCATGCACCTCCAAAGCACTCAACGTCCGGCCCTGCTCGATCTCCCAAA
>DATFKJ010000113.1:0-5192 GCA_035268705.1 Roseovarius sp.
GCCGGGTTGACCGGGGATATCCATCATGCCCATGGGGTTGGATTGGTCGGCGACGTCAAGTTCGATCATCGTGTCGTCGAGCAGCCCATCGCGGAGTTTCTTGCGAAACATCTCGCGCGTGGCGTCGCGGGCGTCTTCCCCGGCGATGGCTTCGATCACCCGGTCCTCGGCGTTTTGGTGGGCGGAGGCTTTGACATCCTCGCGCATGTAGTCGCGGGTCTGGGCGATGGCGGTATCGACCAGATCGCGGATGATCTGTTCGACATCGCGGCCGACGTAGCCGACTTCGGTGAACTTGGTGGCCTCGACCTTGATGAAGGGGGCGCGGGCGAGTTTGGCCAGACGGCGGGAGATTTCGGTTTTGCCGACGCCGGTGGGGCCGATCATCAGGATGTTTTTCGGGTACACTTCCTCGCGCAGGTCATCGGGGAGTTGCTTGCGCCGCCAGCGGTTGCGCAGGGCGACGGCGGTGGCGCGCTTGGCGTCCTTCTGGCCGATGATGAAACGGTCAAGTTCGCTGACGATTTCGCGGGGGGTCAGGTCGGTCATTTGGAAATGCTTTCTACGGTCAGGTTGCCGTTGGTGTAGACGCAGATATCGGCGGCGATGGCCATGGCGTCGCGGGCGATCTGTTCGGCCGAACGGTCGCTGTCCATCATGCCGCGCGCGGCGGCGAGGGCGAAATTGCCACCGGATCCGATGGCGGTGCAGTTGTGTTCGGGTTCCAGCACGTCGCCCGCGCCGGTGATGACATAGATTTGGTCGCCATCGGTGACGATCAGCATCGCTTCGAGTTTTTGCAGGTATTTGTCGGTGCGCCAGTCCTTGGCGAGCTCAACCGAGGCGCGTTGGAGTTGGCCGGGGGTGGCTTCGAGTTTGGATTCGAGCCGTTCCAGCAGGGTGAAGGCATCGGCGGTGGAGCCGGCAAACCCTGCCACTACGTCATAGCCACCGGGTGATATGCGGCGGACCTTGCGGGCGGTGCCCTTGATCACGGTTTGGCCAAGGCTGACCTGACCGTCGCCTGCGATGACGACTTCGCCGCCTTTCTTGACGCCGACGATGGTGGTGCCGTGCCAGCCGGGGAATTCGTTGCTCATTGTCCGCCTCCGCTTTGGTTCGTGCCTATATGGAAGGCTGTGGCGTATGGTGCAAGGGTTCAACCCAGAAGGTCACGCGCGATACGGTGAAAGATGCCCGTGCCGATGGGAATGAGATCATCGGGAAAGTCGTAATCGGGGTTATGCAGAGCCGCATGGCCGTGGCCCGCGCCCAGAAACAGCATGGCAGCGCGGGCGTTATGGCCGAAGCGTCCAAAATCCTCGGACGGGCGCCATGGCAGGCCGGTTGTGTCATGCGGGATTTGCAGCGCGTCGAGCGCTGCGGTTGCGATGGCGGTGGCCTCCGGGTCATTTTCGCTGTGCAGGAAGATGTCGTGATAGGTGTGGGTGAAGCCAAGGCCATGGGTGTCACAGACCGTTTTCAGCAGGTTTAGAGCCTGATCACAGAGGTTTGTCATGCGGTCATCGGTAAGTGTGCGCAGGGTGGCGAAAAGGCGGGCATCGCCCGGTGCGATACCGAAGGCTGGTTCGCCCATTTGGGTATGAGTGACCGTGACCAGCGTAAAATCGTGGTCGGCGGTGGTGCCGCGACTGAGTGCGGTGAGTTCTGGCATGATTTGCGCCAATGCGCCCATGGGCGAGACGCCGGTTTCTGGTTGCGAGGCATGGGCGGAGCGGCCAGTGAATTGCACCTCAAGCCCACGCGACGCGCAGGTGACCGGCCCGGAGGTCAGCGCAACTTGACCGAGCGGCAGACCCGGCATGTTATGCAGGGCGAAGGCATATTGCGGTTGAATAGGGTCGAAATTTGTATCTTCCAGAAGCGCCTTGGCCCCGGCCCCGGTTTCCTCGGCCGGTTGAAACAGAAGCACCACGCGACCGCGTATGGGACGTTGGCGCGACAAAACGCGGGCCAGCCCCATGATTATAGCCATATGCCCATCGTGGCCGCAAAGGTGCCCGACACCTTCGATGAGGGAGCGATGGGCTGGTGTGCCTGTCTCGTAAATCGGCAGGGCGTCGAGTTCACAGCGGAAAAGAACGGTAGGGCCATCCTCGCACCCGTCGAAAACCGCCGCCACACCTTCCCCGCCCAGATCGGTGATCAGGTCATCGGGCGACAGCGGCGCGAATTCCTGCACGATGCGCTGGGCGGTTCGGGCCTCAGAGCCGGAAACCTCGGGATGGCGGTGCAGATCGTGGCGCAGGGCGACGAGATCGAGAATATCGGAGTTTGTAAGGCTCATATGCCATTTGTCGCGCGGTCTCGGGGAAAAGGGAAGGGGACGTTTGAGGCTGGAGACCCGAGGCGCGGAACCAAGGGCCGCAGGCCCGCCGCTTGGGTTGGCCTTGGCAAACCGTCGAACCGTCGCGCGCCAGTGGCTTGGATAAAGCGCAATAGCTCGAAAGGGGCATCGCCGAGCCTCGGCCCGTCGATCGCGCGGCTTATCAAAACAAAAGGGCCGCCCGAAGGCAGCCCTTTCAAACCTATGCGCGGATCGCTTAGATGCTTTCTTCGATCCAGCTTTGCAGCGCGGCCTTGGGGGCGGCGCCGGTCTTGTTCGAGACAACCTCGCCGTCCTTGAAGATGAAGAGCGCAGGAATACCGCGAATACCCAACTGCACGGCAGAGTTGGGATTGCTGTCCACGTCAACCTTGGCAACCTTGACCTTGCCGTTCATTTCGGCGGCAATCTCTTCCAGCGCCGGGCCGATTTGCTTGCAGGGGCCGCACCATTCGGCCCAGAAATCCACAACGACGGGGATATCGGAATTTTTCACTTCGGCGTCGAAGGTATCATCGGTTACGGCAACGGTGGCCATGGGCTTTCTCCTGACAGGGGTGTGCGTTTGAAAGGCAACCTATGTACCACCGGCGGATGCGTCAAGCGATGGTCGTATCCTTGAGCGCTTTGGTCACAAGGTCCGGGGGCAGTGTCATTAGGTTTGCGGTACGCGTCCAGACAAAGGCAGTTTGAATGACACGCCCCGGATAGATGGCGGCCAAGGCATGGGCGTAGGCCCCCATCTGCCGCAACAGGCCATCGGGGCAGGTCTCGGGGCTGTCGGGAACCTCGGTGTTGGTCTTGAAATCAACCGCCAGCACGGTTTCGGGCGTGACGACAAGCGCGTCGATGATGCCGTGAATGCGGCGGTTTTCCAGGGCCTCGATATTGGCGCTGATTGGCACCTCGGCCAGAACATCGGCGGCAAAGAGATGCGCAAGCTCGGGCTTGGTCAAAACACCCTGCGCCTCGGCCAAAAGCGCGTCCAGCTCCGCGCCCTTGGCGGCGTCGGGGCCATTGGCAAGGATACGCGCGGCGGTGCCGGGCCAAGCCTTGGGCGGGACTGTGGGCAGGATTTCCAACAGGCGGTGGATTTGCCGCCCGCGGCGCTTGGCTTCTTCCTCTTCCAACCCCTCACCCGGCAGGGCCTTCTTACCGCCCAGTTCCGAGGGTTTCAGCGTTTCCAGCGCCGTCGCCTTGTCGGGCGCTCCCGCGTGGAAATAGGCCGGCAGATCGGGCTTTGGTCGGGCGGTCTCCTCGTCCCTGCGGCTTGTCTGCGTCGCACCCCAATCACCATGTTCCAGACGCAACGCGCCCTCGCCTTCGTCGGGGTGAGCCGCGGCACCGCAGGCCTCAAGACCGGCGCGCACCTTGTCGTACCATGTGTCACCATTCTTGCCCAAATCGCCTGCTGCTGCCACGATCAGCCATTTTTCGGCCCGGGTCATGGCGACGTAAAGCAAGCGGTCGCGTTCGGCGGTTTGCGCGGCCTTCTTGGCCTCGATCATATCGCGGATCACTTGCGGCGCGTCGTCCGCGCCGGTTTTCCAAAGTGCGGTGTCCTTGTGCGTCAGGATTTGATTCTTGACCTCGTTCTTGCGCTGGCCGGTATCGGGCAAGATGACGATGGGCGCCTCAAGCCCCTTGGCACCATGCACTGTCATCACCCGGATACGGTTCCCGGCGCTGTCCATCTGGCGCTTGATCTCCAAGTCATCGGTTTCCAGCCAGACAAGGAAACCTGTCAGGCTGTCCACCGCGCGCTGTTCATAGGCCATTGCCTGTGACAGCAGAGCGTCGATGCCATCTTCGGCCTCGGTGCCAAGACGAGCCAGAAGGTTACGGCGGCCCTCGTGGCGGGTAAGGACACGTTGCAGAAGATCATAGGGGCGCAGGAAGTCCGCCTGCGCTCGTAGATCCTTCAAAACCGCCATGGTTTCGGGGAACCGCTCGGCGCGATTGCGCAATTCCGCCCAAAGGTATTTTTGCGCGCGGCCATGGGCTAGGGTGTAAAGATCAGCTTCGGACCAGCCAAATAGCGGAGAGCGCAGCGCCGTCGCCAGTGCAAGGCTGTCTTCGGGCGTGGCGAGGAACGAAAGCAGCGCCGCGAGGTCGCGCACGGCCATTTCGGCACCGACCTTGAGGCGATCCGCCCCGGCGATGGGCAGGTCTTGATCCTTACATTCGCGGATTATCTCGTGGAACAAGGCGCTGCGGCGTTGCACGAGGATCAGGAAGTCACCCGGTTGCGCGGGGACCATGCCCCCCTTGCCATCCGGAAGTAGTGTTTGATCGTCGATCATCTGGCGGATGGTCCGGGCGATCTTGCGGGCCAGAAGGATCGCCGGATCATTCGGTGCCGTCGTGTCGACAGGCAGGTACCACTCGGGCTGTTCTTCCTTCTCGGGCTTTTCGATCAGCGGCCAAAGATCGACCCGGCCGGGCATATCGGTGTTGAATGCCTTGTGAGACTGTTCCGGCGTAAAGCCGCTTGCCTCGGCCTGCGCGAAGGTCGCGTCGACCAAGGACAGGATCGCATGCGACGAGCGAAAGGAATATTCCATACCCAAGGCCTGAAGCGGCGTGTTCGTGGCCTCAAGCCGTGTGGCGAATTCGTCTTTCATGCGGTCGAATTCGCGCGGGTCGGCCCCTTGGAAAGAATAGATCGACTGTTTCTTGTCGCCCACCACAAAGATCGTCCGGGGCACATCGGCGCGGGCGCCCTCGCCGCTGGTGAATTCCTGCGCCAAACGTTCGATGACTTGCCATTGCACGGGGCTGGTATCTTGGGCCTCGTCCACCAGAATGTGGTCAATCCCGCCGTCCAGCCGATAAAGCACCCAAG
>DATFKJ010000114.1:0-3512 GCA_035268705.1 Roseovarius sp.
TGGGCGTCTGCCTTGGCCATCAGACCATCGGACAGGCTTTCGGCGGCAAGGTGGTGCGCCATTCCGAAATCGTGCACGGGAAGATGGGCAAGGTTCATCACACAGGCAAAGGCGTCTTTGCCGGGCTGCCCTCGCCTTTCGAGGCGACGCGCTATCACTCGCTGGTGGTCGAACGCGCCACCTGCCCCGAGGGGCTGGAGATCACAGCCGAGCTTGAGGATGGCACCATCATGGGCCTCAAGCACCGCGAATTGCCCATCGAAGGTGTGCAGTTCCACCCCGAATCCATCGCCTCTGAACACGGTCATGCCCTGTTGCAGAACTTCCTCAATACCATGAAGGTCCCCGCATGAGTGACGCGCTCAAACCCCTGATCGGCACCGCCGCCGACCGCCCCCTGACCCGCGACGAGGCCGAAACCGCCTTCACCACGCTCTTCGAAGGCGAGGCGACCCCGGCCCAGATGGGCGGCTTTCTCATGGCGCTGCGCACCCGTGGCGAAACCGTCGATGAATATGCCGCCGCCGCCGCCGTGATGCGTGCCAAATGCAATAAGGTCCAAGCCCCTGAAGGTGCGATGGATATCGTCGGCACCGGCGGGGACGGCAAAGGCACGCTCAACATCTCGACCGCGACCGCCTTTGTCGTGGCGGGCGCAGGTGTGCCAGTGGCCAAGCACGGTAACCGCAATCTCTCGTCCAAATCCGGGGCGGCGGATGCCCTGACGCAAATGGGCGTCAACGTCATGGTCGGCGTGGATGTGGTGGAACACGCGCTGACTCAAGCGGGCATTGCCTTCATGATGGCCCCGATGCATCACCCGGCCATGGCCCACGTCGGCCCCGTTCGGGCGGAACTGGGCACGCGAACGATCTTCAATATCCTCGGGCCACTCACCAACCCCGCGGGGGTCAAACGGCAACTGACCGGGGCCTTTTCCCGCGATCTCATTCGTCCGATGGCCGAAACCCTTGGACAACTGGGATCTGAAAAGGCCTGGCTCGTGCATGGCTCGGACGGCACCGATGAGATGACCATCACCGGCACCACTTGGGTGGCACAACTGGGCGAAAACGGCGACGTGACCGAAACCGAAGCGCACCCCGAGGATTTCGGCCTGCCGGTGCATCCCTTCGCAGATATCCTTGGCGGCACGCCGGACGAGAACGGCAAAGCCTTCCGCGCCCTTCTGGAGGGCGCGCCGGGGGCCTATCGCGACGCCGTACTTCTCAATGCGGCGGCGGCCCTTGTTGTGGCCGGGAAAACAGACGATCCCAAAGAGGGCGTCGCCCGTGCTACCCAGAGTATCGACAGTGGCGCCGCCCTGTCCTGCATCCAAACGCTTGCCCGCATCACCACGGAGGCCGCATGACCACCCCAACCATCCTTGAAAAGATCAAGGCCTACAAACTCGACGAAATCGAGGCCGCCAAGGCCGAGCGCCCGTTAGAGGTGGTTGAGGCCACCGCGCGCGACGCCGACCCTGTCCGCCCCTTTGCGGACGCGCTTTTGCAAGCCTCCAAGCAGGGTTATGGCCTGATCGCCGAAATCAAGAAGGCCAGCCCCTCCAAGGGTCTCATCCGCGAGGACTTTGAGCCCGCCGATCTGGCCCACGCCTATGCCGAGGGTGGGGCCACCTGCCTCTCGGTCCTGACCGACACGCCCAGCTTCCAAGGCGCACCGGATTTCCTCAGACAGGCCCGCGCCGCCTGTGATCTGCCAGTCTTGCGCAAGGATTTCATGTACGACACCTATCAGGTGGCCGAGGCCCGCGCATGGGGTGCCGATTGCATCCTGATCATCATGGCCAGTGTCAGCGACCAACAGGCGAACGAACTGGAAGAGGCCGCCGAAAAATGGGGCATGGATGCGCTGATCGAGGTCCACGACCGCGAGGAACTGGAGCGCGCCGAGGCGCTCAAATCCCGAATGATCGGCATCAACAACCGCAACCTCAACACCTTCGAGACCACGCTCGACACCACCCGCAAACTGGCCAAACTGGTGCCGCCCGACCGGATGATCATCTGCGAAAGCGGGCTGAATACGCCAGAGGATCTGGCCGAAATGGCCCGTTACGGCGCGCGCAGCTTCCTTATCGGCGAGTCTCTGATGCGCCAAGACAACGTGACAGCGGCCACACGCACCCTGCTGGCAAACCCGCTCACCGCCGGAGGCATATGATATGGCGGACCTCACGCATTTCGACGGCAAGGGCGATGCCCACATGGTCGATGTTTCCGACAAGGACGTGACTGCAAGAGTGGCGGTGGCCGAAGGCCATGTGCGCATGGCACAAGACACCTTCGACATCATCGCCGAAGGCCGCGCCAAGAAGGGTGATGTGCTCTCGGTGGCCCGCTTGGCTGGCATTATGGGGGCGAAGAAAACCCCCGATCTGATCCCGCTTTGCCACCCCCTGCCCGTCACCAAGGTTGCCGTGGAACTCATGCTCGACCCAGAGTTGCCCGGCGTGCGCGTCGAAGGCACCGTGAAAACCACCGGCCAAACCGGGGTCGAGATGGAGGCCTTGACGGCCGTCAGCACCGCCTGCCTGACAGTCTACGACATGGCCAAGGCCGTGGACAAATCCATGGAAATCGGCGGCATCCGCGTGCTGTTGAAAGACGGCGGCAAATCCGGCCGGTACGAGGCGACATGAGCATCAAGGGCCGCTCGCTTCAATTGTTCTTTATCGACGGCCGCCCCGACGGGATGCTGACCGCCGAGGTCTTTAATTGGACAGGTCACGTCCTGCGCGTCCCTCGTACCCAGTTGAAAGACGCCCTAACGCGTGAGCAAGCCGCGTTCACCGGGGTTTATGTGCTCTTGGGCGAACTTGACGGCGAGGCGTTAGCTTACATCGGCGAGGCCGAAGATCTTGGAAATCGCTTGCGGAACCATGCCAAGGAAAAAGATTGGTGGGAAACTGCGGTGCTTATAACCTCGGCAGCTAACAACCTTCACAAGGCACACGTAAAATACCTTGAGTCACGCCTCGTTGAAATCGCCTACGGGGTAAAGGCCACGGCTTTGGACAATGGGAATATCCCACCGCGAAGCAGCCTTTCAGAAGCAGATCAGGCTAATATGGAATCCTTTCTGGATACGCTTCGCATGGTTCTGCCTGCAATCCGTGTCGATATTTTCATGGATAAATCCCGCCAGACGTCCGAGCCGACAAAAACGAGCGACACTGCACTTCCTGTCTTCGAGCTTTCGACACCCCGCTTCGGGATCAAAGCCAACGCTGTATTGAAAGAGGGTGAGTGGATCGTTCAAGCCGGATCCTTGGCGCGCAAGGAATGGACTGGCAACCGGGCGCATAAAACCAACTACCACAAGCTTTATGATGACCTGTGCGAAAGTGGCATACTCGCCGCCGACGGGGCACATCGGCGTTTCACCCGCGACTACGCTTTTTCCAGCCCAAGTGCCGCAGGCGCAGTAGTGAATGGGCGTTCCACAAACGGCCGAACCGCATGGAAACTACGCGATGGCGGGCGGACCTA
>DATFKJ010000115.1:0-7043 GCA_035268705.1 Roseovarius sp.
CTTTGAAAACCCCGCCGATCACGTGATCCTGCCCGAAACCATTTCGAAAGAGCCGCTTGGCCCGCTTGTACGCCACGGCGACAACGAATGGGGTGATGTGGTGCGCTGGACGCTGAACGCCCTGATCGCTGCCGAAGAATACGGCGTGACCAGTGCGAATATCGCAGACATGGCTGCGGCCCCCGGCGACAAGCCCGAGGTCAACCGCCTTCTGGGCACCGAGGGTAACCTTGGCGAGATGCTTGGCCTTGACGCCGATTGGGCCGTGAAGGCGATTTCGGTTGGTGGCAACTATGGCGAGTTGTTCGAGAAGAACATCGGTGAGAACACGCCCATTGGCCTGTCGCGCGGCCTGAACGCGCAGTGGACCGATGGTGGCCTGCTCTACAGCCCGCCGTTCCGTTAATCGAACCTTAAGGGGCGCGGATAAACCGCGCCCCTTTTCCTGACCAATCAGGATAAACAAAAAAACTGGGCCGGACGAGCGAGGATAAACCCGCCGCAAATGAGCCCGGGGACGATCAGGGAAGTCATCCATGACAACATTCAGCGACCCACCGCGCGAGTCGTTTCGGCTATCTATGCTGATCAACGATACGCGGTATCGATCCTATACATTCCAGTTTATCGCGTTGCTGTTGGTGATTGCATTGTTTGCCTACCTTGGGTCAAACCTTATGCAAAACCTGCGAGACGCCGGTTTGAACATATCCTACGAGTTTCTGGGTGAGCCTTCGGGATACGACATCAACCAGACGCTTATCGAATATGACAGCAGGTCGTCGCATTGGCGGGCTTCGGTCGCTGGTATTCTGAACACGCTTCTGGTGGCCTTTCTGGGCTGTCTCACCGCGACGATCCTTGGCGTGATTGTCGGCGTCTTGAGGCTTTCCAAGAACTGGCTGGTTCGTAAACTGATGGCCGGGTACGTTGAGGCCTTCCGCAACGTGCCGGTCCTGATCTGGATCATCATCATCTTTACCGTGATGACAGCCGTTTTGCCCGCGCCGAGTGCCTTCCGGGGGGATGACCCGGCGCGCACCATGCTGCTGGATGCCTTCGCCTTCACCAATCGGGGTGTATACATACCCAAGCCAGTGTGGCTTGAGGGGTCTGGCATTGTGGTGGGTGTATTCATCGCCTCGGTGATCGGCATGTTCGTCTATCGCCGCTATGCCACGAAGTTGCTGTACGACACCGGGAAGCTATTACCGATGGGGTGGCCCTCGTTGGTCATCTTGATCGTGCCGACCCTCTTGATCTTCTTCATCCTTGGTCGGCCGATCGCCTTGGACTACCCGGCGTTGAAGGGTTTCAACTTTCAGGGGGGGATACAGATTCGCGGTTCGTTGATCGCGCTTTGGCTCGCGCTGGCCGTCTACACCGGGGCTTTCATCGCGGAAAACGTCCGGGCCGGTATATTGGCCGTCAGCAAGGGGCAGACCGAAGCGGCGGCCTCATTGGGGTTGCGTCCGGGGCGGATAATGAACCTCGTGATTCTGCCACAGGCCCTGCGGGTGATCATCCCGCCGGTAATCTCGCAGTATCTCAACCTCACCAAGAACTCGTCACTCGCAATTGCCGTCGGCTACATGGATATCACCGGGACCCTTGGCGGCATCACCCTGAACCAGACTGGCAGGGCGATCGAGACGGTCTTGTTGCTGATGCTGTTCTATCTGGCGATCAGCCTGACCATTTCGGGGGTGATGAACCTCTACAATAATAGCGTCAAGCTGAAGGAGCGCTGAGATGTCGGATATACACCAGCATTCCGTCGCATATGTCCGGGATTCGATGCTGCCCGAAGCGCCGCCGCCGGCAACAGAAACCGGTATTATCAAGTGGATGCGTGAAAACCTGTTTTCGGGCGTTTCCAACAGCATTCTGACGCTGGCGGCGCTTGCCGCAGTCTACTATCTGCTGGCGGGATTTCTGCCGTGGTTGTTGAACGGCATATGGGATGCGCCATCGCTGCGCGCCTGCCGTGATATCCTGCAAGGGGATGTTGGTGGGTGTTTCGCGGTTCTGACCGAGCGCTGGAACCAGCTTTTGTTCGGGTTCAAGTACCCGTCAGAGGAATACTGGCGCCCAACCATGGCCTTTGTGCTGCTGTTTGCTGCGGCGGCGCCTGTGATGTTCCCAAACCATGTGCCGCGGGGCCTGTTCATCTTTACAGGCCTATATCCCTTTTTGGCCTATTGGCTGATCTGGGGGGGGCCCATTCTGTCTCCGGTGTTTGGTCTGGTTGGGTTTGTCGTAGGTTACCTTGTGTGGAACCGCTTGGTGGCACAGTCCTTCGCCGCCGGATTCTTTGGGGCCATCGCGGCGGCTATGGTGACGTGGTGGATCGGTGGCATGATCGTCGAGGCGATGGCAAGCGAGAGCACGCTTCTGGCTGCCGTACCCAGCCGGGATATGGGGGGCTTTATGCTCAACATGATCCTCGGGACGGTCTGTGTGTCTTTGTCGATCCCCTTCGGGATCGCCTTGGCGCTTGGCCGTCAGTCGGACATGCCGATCATCAAGTGGATCTGCGTGCTTTTCATCGAGTTCATTCGCGGTGTGCCGTTGATCACGCTGCTTTTCGTGGCAAACGTGGTTCTGGCCTATTTCCTGCCGCCGGGCACGGCCTTTGACTTGATCCTGCGGGTGATCATCATGATCACGATGTTCGCCTCGGCCTATATCGCCGAGGTGATCCGGGGCGGCCTTGCCGCTTTGCCGAAAGGTCAATACGAGGCCGCCGATAGCCTTGGTTTGGATTACCCGCAGGCGATGCGCCTGATCATCCTGCCGCAAGCGCTCAAGATCTCGATCCCGGGGATCGTGAACGTGGCGGTCGGCTTATTCAAGGATACCACGCTTGTGTCGGTCATTTCGATGTTCGATCTTGTGGGCATGATCCGCGGACCGATCCTTGCCTCGACCGAGTGGAATGGCGTGTACTGGGAGCTTCTGGGCTTTGCCGCGCTTCTGTTCTTCGTCGTGTGCTACGGCATTTCGCAATATTCTCAGTGGCTGGAACGTCAGCTGCAAACTGAACACCGTTAAGGAGGGCAGGGCACCATGTCTGAAGCCGCTCAATTGCAAGTCAGCGACGAAGTCGCGATCTCAATCGAAAACATGAACAAGTGGTACGGCGCTTTCCATGTGCTGCGCGACATCGACCTCACGGTCAATCGTGGTGAGCGGATCGTGATTGCGGGGCCGTCAGGCTCGGGTAAATCGACGTTGATCCGCTGCATCAATGCGCTTGAAGAGCATCAGAAAGGCAAGATCACCGTGGATGGCACGGTATTGTCGTCGGATGTTAAGAACATCGACAAGATCCGGTCCGAGGTCGGGATGGTTTTCCAGCACTTCAACCTGTTCCCGCATCTGACGATTCTGGAAAACTGCACCTTGGCGCCGATCTGGGTGCGCAAGACCCCCAAGCGTGAGGCCGAGGAAATTGCCATGCATTTCCTTGAAAAAGTTAAGATCCCCGAGCAGGCCGATAAATTCCCCGGTCAGCTATCGGGCGGTCAGCAGCAACGGGTCGCGATTGCGCGGTCGCTGTGCATGAAACCGCGGATCATGCTGTTTGATGAGCCGACCTCGGCGCTTGATCCAGAGATGATCTCGGAGGTGCTCGACACGATGATCCAACTGGCCGAGGAAGGTATGACCATGCTGTGTGTCACGCACGAGATGGGATTTGCCCGGAAGGTGGCCAACCGGGTGATTTTCATGGACCAAGGGCAGATCGTTGAACAGAACGAGCCGGAAGAGTTCTTCAATAACCCCAAATCCGAGCGCACGAAGCTGTTCCTGAGTCAGATTTTGGGCCACTGATTTCGGATAGAACGAAGCTGAAAACGCGGCCCTTGCAGGCCGCGTTTTTTGCGTGGAGCGTCGTGTCGAATGGGGGCGGTCTCGTTGCCTTGGGCTTAGTCCAAACCCGCGATAATGGCGCGCAGGGTGGTGATGCCATCGCCCTTTTCAGAGGAGGTCAGAAGGATTTCGGGGAAAGCAGCGGGGTGCGACGACAGTTTCCCGCGCACCTGTTTCAACACGGCCTCGCGATCCTTGGCCTTCACTTTGTCGGTCTTGGTCAGCACGCATTGGAAGGTCACAGCAGCGCTATCCAGCAGACTCATGATTTCTTCGTCGACGGCTTTGATGCCGTGGCGGGCATCAATCAGGACAAAGGCGCGGCGCAGGGTTTGACGGCCCGAGAGGTATTGTTTGAGCAGGCGTTGCCATTGCTCGACCTTGGCCAGCGGCGCATTGGCATAGCCATAGCCGGGCAAGTCCACGAGGTAACGCTCTTCGCCAAGTGTAAAGTAGTTGATTTCCTGCGTGCGACCGGGGGTGTTTGAGGCCCGAGCAAGCGCCTTGCGCCCAGTCAGCGCGTTGATCAGGCTGGATTTACCAACATTCGAGCGCCCGGCAAAACAGACCTCAAGCCGGTCGGCCGGCGGCAGGCCGGACATGGCGACCACGCCCTTTAAAAAATCAATGGGGCCAGCAAACAGCTTGCGGCCCTTTTCGGCGGCCATTTCGTCGGGGTTGGGCGCGATGGGGAACGGTAGGGTCATTCCAGTACCTCAATCGGATCGCCAAGGGCGATATCCCCTGAGCGGGTCACCTCGGCATAGATGCCAAAATTCTGATGCCCGAAATGGGTTTTGAGGGCGGTGAGGGTCTCTGCGTCACGCTCCCCGGTGTCGGGGTTTGCCGTGGTGGCAAGGCAGCGGACGATCGGTTCGCGAATGATGAGTTCGGCTTCGCCCAGCGTGACGGTTTTGCCGATCCAGTCGAATTCGACCCAAGGCTCAAGCCCGGCCATATGGATGTTGCCACGCCAGCGCAGTGGCGAAATCTCCTGTTGCATGGATTGGGTCATCATGTCGTTCGACGCAAGGTTCAACAGGCTGATCGAGGGGTAGTCGGTATCGGTCATGCCGCGCCCTTCGACCCGCACGATGCGGGTCGATTGCGCTCTATTGTGGGGCATCAGGGGGCGGACCCAGTTTAGGAAGCTGTCAGTCTCCCGTTCAGGGTCGAAGGACAGGTCTGGACGCTCGGGGTGGGTCAGGGTGACCCGGCCTGTCACCTCGTCGCAGCGTGCGTTGATCGCCATGAGCGCGGCCACCTTGGCCCCGCGCGAGAAGTTGGCGCAGGGCGACCATGCGGTTTCGTCGGCCTGTGCAATTTCATGCGCTACGGCCCATCGGCGATCCCAAGGCATGGTCTGACCCTTGGTCAGGGTGACCGTCTCAAGGGCTTCCCGGCCATGCCCCTTGATGGGGTGACGCCAAAGGGCCGCGATGTGCGCGGTCATTTTTCTTCCGTCTGCGTTTTGCGTTTGAAGCTGGATTTGATGTTGCCCAGCAAATCGGGCCTATAGCCTTGGCTGCGCATGATCAGGTACTGCTGCGAGAAGGTGATCGTGTTGTTCGCGATCCAGTAGATGACCAGCCCGCTGGCAAAGCTACCCAGCATGAACATGAAAACCCAAGGCATCCACGCAAAGATCATTTGCTGTGTCGGGTCCGTTGGCGCCGGATTGAGCTTTTGCTGTAGCCACATCGAGATACCCAGCAGGAGCGGCAGGATGCCGATAAAGATCAGCGCCATAATCGAGCCGGGCTCGGGTGCGTCCCAAGGGAAGATGCCCCAGAGGTTATAGAGCGACGAGGGATCGGGCGCCGAGAGGTCCTTGATCCAACCGATCCAAGGCGCGTGGCGCAGTTCCAGCGTGACGAAGATCACCTTGTAAAGCGAGAAGAAGATCGGGATTTGCAGGAGGATCGGCAGGCAGCCCGAGGCGGGGTTGACCTTTTCCTTCTTATAGAGCGCCATCATTTCTTGTTGGAGTTTCTGGCGGTCGTCGCCGGCGGTCTCCTTGATCTTCTCCATCTGCGGCTGGAGTTCCTTCATCTTCGCCATCGAGACATAGGATTTATAAGCCAGAGGCAGAAGAAGAGCCTTGATCAGAAGGGTCAGGGCGATGATGGCCCAGCCCATGGACCCGGCGAGGCCCATGCCTGTAAGAGTGACGTTCAGCCAATGGAGCACGGCGAAGATCGGTTTGGTCAGAAAGAAAAACCAGCCCCAATCGATTGAATCGAGGAACCGCTCGACGCCTTCCTCATTCTGATAAGACCGAATGGCTTCCCATTCCTTGGCACCTGCGAAGAGACGCGTTTGTGCCGTTGCTTTCTCACCAGGCTGGACAGTTAGCGTCGGTTGTACCGCTTCGGTCTGGTAAATATTGCGAGCGGGGTCGTATTTGTTGACGGATTTGAAGGGTGTGCCCGGATTAGGAATGAGCGTCGTCATCCAATAGTGGTCTGTAAAGCCAGTCCACCCGTTTTCGTTGACTTGAAGGACCTCCGCTGGGGCACCTTCGCGCGGGTTGAATTCATAGTCTGCCACGTCATCATAATCGACTTCGGCCAGCTCACTGTCTGACATTGAAATCAAGCCTTCATGCAGGATGAAGAAGTTCTTCATATCTGCAGGCTCGCCGTGGCGGGCAATAATCCCATAAGGCGCGAGCGTAGGCGTCTGACTGCCTGTGTTTTCAACCGATTGTATGACGGTGAACATGAAGTCTTCGTCGACCGAGATCACGCGCTCGAAGATCAAGCCCGCCCCATTTTCCCAACGCAACGTGACAGGCGACTCCGGTGTCAATTCGCTGTCTTCTTCGGCTGACCAAATTGTATCTGCGTTTGGAACTTGATCAGGGGCCAGACCGGCACCAGGAGCCCAGCCGAACAAGGCATAATATGGCTCTTCGCCACTTACGGGCTGAAGCAATTGAACGATGTCCGAACCGGGTTCAAGCGTTTCGCGGTAATTCTTCAACGACAACTCATCAATACGTCCGCCCTGAAGGGAGATGGCGCCTTCAACGCTTGGCGTGTCGATCGCGAGTCGCGGCGCATCCTGAGACAGAGTCGTCGCGCCACCCGATTGAGCCGCGACAGTTGTATCACCTTCGGCTTTAGGCGTACTTGCCGTGGTCGGCTCGGATGTCGTTGACTCAG
>DATFKJ010000116.1:0-3196 GCA_035268705.1 Roseovarius sp.
CGATCCGGAAGAAGATAAGGCGCGATAAAATAAAGATAAATCATACCCCACGCGACAAGGATCACCGCAAGCGGTGTCACCTCGAAAATCGTGAAGGGCTCCAACCCTTTGGACCGGGCGACCCCGTCGACAAGCAGGTTCGTGGAGGTGCCGATCAGCGTGAGCGCGCCCCCCAGAATCGCGCCGTAGCTCAAGGGGATCAGGAGTTTACTGGCGGTGATGCCGAGGGTTCGCGCCAATTGCACGAAAACCGGGATCATCACCACGACCACGGGTGTGTTGTTCATGAACGCAGAGCCGACGATGACAAACCCCATGAGCATCGCAATCGCCACCTTCGGGTTCACCTTCGCCCGCCTTTCGGCCAACGTTGTAAAGGCGTCCAAGGCGCCGGTGCGCACCAAGGCCCCCATCACGATGAAAAGCCCCGCAATCGTCCAAGGTGCGGGGTTGGACAGCACATTCAAAGCCGCCTCGTAGGGCAGCACGCCAAGCGCCAGCAGGATCGCCGCGCCGCTGATGGCCACAACTTCGGTCGGATACAGCTCGCGCACGAAAAGGACGAACATGCCAAGGACCACAAGAAGTGTGATGACCGCCTGTCCGGTTTGTGAAAGTTCCAGCAATTGCATCAAGGCTGCCTGTCCGTTGTTTGTTGGCTCACATTCTCGCCCAAGGGAATGACTGTGGCAAGCGACAAGGGACGCCGCAAAGGCCTGTCCGGCTCACACGAAAGGCTAGAGAATCCGCTATGGTTCATGGCATGGATGCGGGCCGCGCAGCGACCACCAAGACCGCGATCAGGGCAAGCCCCCGGTCAGGGGGCCGATGGCTCCAAACGCCCGCCTTGGCGGATCATCTTGACGGTGGTGGCCTTGCCGCTGCGGTCATCGGTTTCCACGAAAAGCCCCGACAGGGTGACATCGCCCATTGCGGGTTGAAAACGGCCTTTGGCCATGCCGGTGATGAACCGGCGCATGGGTTCGCCGCGCTCCATCCCGATGATCGAATTGTAATCACCGCACATGCCCGCATCAGTCAGGTAGCCAGTGCCGCCGGGCAGGATTTGCGCGTCGCCGGTGGGGATATGGGTGTGGGTGCCGACCACGACGCTGGCCCGCCCGTCGCAGAAATGGCCCATGGCCATTTTCTCGCTGGTGGCCTCGCAATGCACATCGACAAGGGTGGCTTGCACCGCGCCCCCCAAGGGATGGGCGCGCAAAACCGCGTCCATCGCCGAGAAAGGATCGTCGAAACAGCGCTTCATGAAAACCTGCCCAAGCACTTGGGTTACAAGCACTTTTCGCCCCCGCGCATCCGAGAACACCCGCGCGCCGCGACCCGGGGCCTCTTTGGCAAAGTTCAAGGGGCGGATCAGGCGCGGCTCGCCTTCGATGGATTGCAGCATGTCCTTTTGATCAAAGGCATGATCGCCCAAGGTGACCACATCGGCGCCCGCCTCGAAGAAGCCCTTGGCATGCGCGCCAGTGAGGCCCATACCGCCCGAGGCGTTCTCGCCATTGACCACGACAAAGTCCAAACGCCAGTCTTTTCGCAGGGTTGCGAGGTTTTCGGTTATCGCACGGCGGCCCGCACGGCCCACGACATCGCCTAGGAATAATAATCTCATGCTCATTTGTTAGGCGTGCAAGGGACCGAGGGCAAGATCGAATGGCAGCCCCACGTCCTAGAACGGGCAGGAGATCTTTAGGTTTTGGGCGGCGGTGTCGGATGGCGGGTGTCAGCCAAATTGCTACATTGAGGACACCAACCGCGCATCGCCGGGCCGCGGTGCGGCGATCCAGCCTATGGGCTACAGCGCTTTATCCAAGACACTGGTGCGTGACTTCGGACCCATGCGCACAGACCAACCCCATCACCGTGCCTTGGGGACGGCCCGGCAATGCCCGCTCCCTGCGCAAGGTGGACGTTTCCCCGTGTCGTGCGCCGCATGCGGTGCGCATGAATGCGCACCCTACGAGTGTCGCTCTGGAGCCGTCGCGCCTGAGGGGAAGCCCTAAGCCCCCCTGCCCTCACACCAGCCGCGAGGTCTCAAGCGCCGCGCGTACGAAATCGGCAAAGAGGGGGTGCGGATCGAAGGGTTTGGATTTCAGTTCGGGGTGGAACTGCACGCCGATGAACCACGGGTGGTCGGACCATTCGACAATTTCGGGCAAACGGCCATCAGGGGACATGCCCGAGAAGGTGAGGCCCACCTCCTCCAGCTTTTCACGATAGGTCACGTCCACCTCGTAGCGGTGGCGGTGGCGCTCATCAATCGCGGTGGTGCCGTAGACCTGCGCCACGCGGGAGCCTTCCTTGAGCGTCGCGTCATAAGCGCCAAGGCGCATGGTGCCGCCCTTGTCGTCGGACACCTTGCGCTTGACCTTTTCGTTGCCCTGCACCCATTCCTTGAGGTGGTAAACCACGGGGGTGAAGCGCTTTTTTCCGGATTCGTGGTCAAACTCCTCGGAGCCTGCATCTTTTAGCCCGGCCAGATTGCGGGCTGCCTCGATCACCGCCATTTGCATGCCCAGACAGATGCCCAAATAGGGAATCTTCCGCTCGCGAGCGAATTGCGCGGCCTTGATCTTGCCTTCGGTGCCCCGCTCGCCGAAGCCGCCGGGCACGAGGATGGCGTGGAAGCCTTCGAGATGCGGCGCGGGGTCTTCGCGGTCGAAAATCTCGGCATCGACCCATTCAACGCGGACCTTGGCGCGGTTGGCCATGCCGCCATGGGTCAGCGCCTCCTTGATCGACTTATAGGCATCCTCA
This sequence comes from Roseovarius sp., assembly GCA_035268705.1. GTDB lineage: Bacteria > Pseudomonadota > Alphaproteobacteria > Rhodobacterales > Rhodobacteraceae > Roseovarius. The sequence continues at coordinate 2,776 of DATFKJ010000116.1, forward strand.
AGCTGGGTGTATTTGCCGACGATGGCGATTTTCACTTCGCCGTCGGTATTGTGGATGCGGTCATAGACGTCTTGCCAGACGGTGAGGTCGGGCTTGGGCGCGGGCGAGATACTGAAAGCATCCAGCACCGCCTGATCCAGCCCTTCACGGTGATAGGCCAGCGGGGCCTCGTAAATGGACCTCAGGTCATAGGCGGCCACCACGGCCTCCTTGCGGACGTTACAGAAAAGCGCGATCTTTTCGCGTTCTTTCTCCGGGATCGGCTGTTCGGAGCGGCAAACAAGGATATCGGGGGCGATGCCGATGGATTGGAGTTCCTTGACGGAATGTTGGGTGGGCTTGGTTTTCAACTCACCGCTGGCGGCCAGATAGGGCAGCAGAGTGAGATGCATGAAGATGCATTGCCCGCGCGGGCGGTCGT
>DATFKJ010000117.1:0-12240 GCA_035268705.1 Roseovarius sp.
TTGCGCGATCCGCAGGCCCTTGCCGATGATCTGAACGAATGCGGCGGGCGGTTTGTGTTCATCATCACAGGCCCCTGTTTCGAACGGCTTTATATTGATCCATCGGGGATCATGGGGGCGGTTTATAACCAAGAGTCTGGCATTGTCGCGGCCACGGTTCATCTGGCCATTGATCGCCCGCTTGAGCCGACAACGGAATACCCGGCGGCACAGATCGCCTCGGACGGATCGGGCGGGCGTTGGGCCTTTGGCTATACCCCGGATCGCGATGTGAAGCGGGTGCTGGCCAACCATTATCTCGATCTCAATGATTACAGCCTGACACGGCATTGGCCCACGGCGGAGGATGAATTCACCTGCCACATGAACGAGGATGTGATCCGCGCCCGGCTTTCCGAAGTGATCGCGCGCCACAAGGTGATCATGAATGCGCTTATCAAATCCAACACGCCCGCGATCCTGCCGATCACCGGCGGCGCGGATTCGCGTCTGTTGTTGGCGTTTGCAAAGGACGCGTTGGAGGATGTGGACTTGTTCTTTACCCACAAGACCAATTTCAACACCGGGCGCGACATGGACCTGGCCGAGGAACTGGCAAAGGCCGTCGGGGTAGAACTGACCAAATTCGATCTGGTGGAAAACTCCGACCTGGTGCGCCCCAAACGGATGTGCAACCGAACGTACCGGCATGAAAAACTGGCCGAGGGGCTTTGGGATGAAGGCCCCAGCCCGGACCGTAAGAAGATTTCCGAGCGAATGGTTTTGCCGCCGGGCGGGATTTTGCTGCGCGGGCATGTGACGGATATCTCGAAGGCGGTCCTCTGGCAGAAGATCGGCGTGCGCGAATTCGAGCGACAAAATGGTATGCACCACGATCCGGACGTGGGACTGCGGCTGTTGAAAACCGGCGACGATGCGTCTGCATTCCCATGGTATCACGAGCAGTACAACGCGTGGATGGACACCCTGCCCGAGAATGCCCGCCGTCGGGCGGTGGATTTCATGGCGCTGGAGCAGTTCCGATGTCATGGGTTGGGCGCGCAATTTTACGCCTTCACGCATAATTTTTACATGGCGCCCGGGTGTGATCGCAAGATTATCCGGTTGCTGACCAGTATCCCGCCGCATCTGCGGTCCGCGTATCACGTCAACGACATGCTGCTTGAGCAATGCGCGCCGGAACTGTTGGACGTGCCTTATACCCGGTATCAGGACAACGACCTGCGCGAGACGCGGCGCAATTTCAAGAAATTGCTCAAACGCGGGCCCGAAGTGATGTAAGCACGCTCAGCCTTTGGGCATCGCTTTGATCAAGGTCTGCAACAACCCAAGCTGTTCTTGGGTGAAACTTAGCGCCGGCCGGGGGTCGGGCTTGGGCGGAGTCATGTCAAAAAGGCTGTCATCCTCGGGGAAGACCTCGGCGCGCGACGAATTCCAGAATGAAATCTTGCAAGGACCCACAAGAGCGCCCCCTGATGGGAGTTCTAAATGCAATCAAAGGGTTATCAGCGCCCCTCTCAACCACAGCCCTCAGCGACGGTTTCGACCATCTCGCGCGCCAAGGTTCGGGAGGCCGTACGGTCGGCTTCATCACCGATATAGTTGTCATCACGGCTGGCGTCGAAAGCGGTAAAGCGCGCGCGGCCCTTGTCGCCGTAGCGTTCGAACAACTCGTCGTTTTCACCAGCGTAGAGGGCGATAATCCTTTCGCGGGCCTCGGGCGGCAGCACGTCACGCGAGCGGAAAAAATCCTTGTTGTCCTGTTTCATGATCTCGCGGAGGGTGTTGCGGCGATGCACGTTGCCTTGGAAATCATGGTCGCGCAGCGCCTCGACCACCTGAAGCGACGGGGTGCGGTTCGAGCCGCTGAAGGGGTTTTCGGGCCGGTCCTCTGGCGCCAGCCCGGCAAAGGCACAGAAATCCTGTACCACGTCGCCATCCTTCAATTGGGTGCGGTCGAAGGCGCGGAACTGAATAGATACCTCGGGGAACCGGTTGCCGATCTTGTCGGCGAAGCTGAGGTACGACGCCTTACGCCTCTGTTTTTCATCGAAGCAATAGGAGGAAAGTTCGCCCTGAAAGAGGGCGTTTTTTGCCTTTTGCTTGGCCATCGCCTCAAGAAACAGGTCTTGGCGGCGGGCATAACACAGGATTTCCACCCGCTCGCGCACCTCGGGTTCAAGGGATTTGAGAACATGGGTCGTGCCGAAAACACCATAGGCGGTTTCAGTGGACAGGATGGCGGCACCGCCCTCACCGGCCATGATCTCGGCATTGAGTTTATTGCGAATAAAGAGCTTTTTACCACCCTTGCGCAGAAGCCGCATCAGGTAGTTGTGCGAGGGTCCGCGGCGGAAACTCTTAAGATAGTGTGCGCCCTTGCTGGCCAAATCCTCGCTGTTTTGGCTGAGGTATTGCTGAAGCCCGGTGGTGCCTGTTTTCGGTGTGCCGAGATGAAGGATGATCCGATCGTACACGTCAATTGTCCTGTTCTTGTGATTGGTCAGAGGCCTTGCAGCCCCAGACGGACCTTTCGGTTATCGTTTCGGGCAAGGATGTATTCGCCCAAGGACCTGGCCAGTTGTGTGTGGCCTTTGTCGATAGCACGCGAGAAAAGCTCGCGTTGGTACCGCGGAAAGGTCTTACGGGTGCGCAGCATCTGGTAATAGTCCTGCGTGGTGAGTGTGCCCGACAGCGCCCCAAGGATGATCGGCGACAGGATTCCCATCTGATTAAGCGATGATCCAAGCCGATGCCCCAAAAGTGGCGCGCGCAGGCGTTCGACATTGTCATTCTCGAACCGCGCGACATGGCCGGAATCCAGCGGCTCGTAAGGGTCATAAAGGATATAAACCTTGTTGGCCGCGCCCGACACCTGCGCCGCGTCGCCGTAAGGGCCGGTAAAATCCCGATCCCACGCCACCTTGTAGCGGGTTTCCCAAGGCACGATGGTTTTATCCAGCGTGGTTTGCGGGCTGATGGCCACCACATCCGCCCCCGGCGCGGCGGCGGAAAAGGCGCAAGCCGCGTATCCGCCCATGGACGCGCCATAAAACACCACCCGTTTGAAGCGGTCGAAAAACCCGCTGTCGCGCAACTCATCGAATTGCTCGGACACCCAAGGGTCGCGATACCATGTCCAGCCACCCGCCAGCACGCCCAGCATCGACCACCCTTGTTCCTTGATAAAAGAATACCCCCAAGGCCGCCGGTCATCGCGTTTGTTCATGGTGATGTCGAGGTTGTCGAACGTCACCACCAGCGTATCCTCGCTACGCGGCATGAAGAGGAAGGAATGGCCTTCGGGGCCGGGGCGATAGAAACCATCGTCGCCTGCAAGCCGCTGGGCGATCTCATCCCATGCGGCGTCGTCGCCACCTTCGGGGGGCTTCGGCGTGACGACAACACGAGTGACGGGCTTACCGTCTTCTTCGCGTGTCGAAAGCTTTTCGTTTGTGCCGTAATCCTTGAGGAAGGGAAAGGCGCCCGAGCCTTTCTTGATGTCCATGAACACCCGGCTGTCGGAATGCAGGCAGCGGTCATAAATCTTGTTCAACCGGCGGATACGGTAGGCACTGCCGAACCCATCGAGATTGCACAGCACATCCACCGGGCGCAGGTCTTTTTCGCTGCGGATCACGCGGATGCGGTCGGATTCGACCCCGTTGCTTTGCAAGAAAGCGCAGTAATCGGCGATCCAAGGCTGTGGGTCGTTGCCGAATTGGCCGGAACTGTCCACGTCGATCAGTTGAATGTCGCAATCGTGCTGATGGTGCAGCGACAGGACAAAACTACGCGCCGCGCCGGTCAGGTCGGCGACTGTGGTCACTTCATCCAGATCAAGGTGATCGACAAGCGCACCATCGAAGGTCGCATCGCCCCGCCTCTTGATCGGCGCAAGCGCGGGTTCGATCCCGTGCTCCTTGACCAGCTTTTCAAGGTAGGAGCCTTGCGGTGCCAACCCGTGGTGCAACTTTCCCAGTTGTTTCTTGTTCGACGCCCAAAGGTGCAGCGCGGTGGTTTCATCCGTAATCAGCCCCTCGGCAATGGACGACTTGCGCAGGAATTTGGTCCGGTCCCGGAAGGTGATCGGATAGAAGGCATCAAGCGGTTGCACCTTATCCTCTAGCCCCAAGGCATGGACGTAATGGGTCACCATCATCGGCCCCCAGACGCCCCAAGGCTGCCCGGTGATATGCACGGGCTTGCCAGCCTTGGCCTTTTTCTCGAATTCCTTTTGCTTCGATTTCGGCAGAAAGGGCGCGATGGAATAGCGATCCGAGGTGAAATCCAGCATTTGCGAGAGCATCTCGCTGTCGTGCGGCAAGCCCAGAACAGCGTTGTTGACCCGGTGCTCACCCGGCAGCTCATAGCCCATGACATAGTCGCTGTCGTAGTCCATGGGCCGGTGACAATACACATCGGTATCAATCCAGATCATGCCGGGGCATTGGTGGATCATGTGCAAGCGGAACCAATCGGCAAACAGCGCGAAACTGTTCTTCTGCTCGTACTTGATGAAATCATCGGTATCTATGATCTCGCGCCCGTCGCGGCGGATCACGCCTTCGGGGACATTGGGGATGTCCTCGTAACTGAAAAGGGTGATCTTCTGGCCCTTGTCGACAAAGGATTTAAGGCAAAGCTGTTCCAGCCAGCTTAGCGGCCCGCCGATCCAAAGGGTGCCTACCTCACGCTCACGCGCCATACTCGATCCTCAATGCTTGCCACCTGCGCCGACAAACGACGGCACGCAAGTGGTGCAAAGGACAAAATCCCCCGGACCAAAATATCTCATAGATGCCTGCCCACGTTTCGCCTGTCGGGTTCAGTGACCCGTTTTGTTGTTTGAGGGCATACTGGCAAAAACTTGCCGTTTCGTCACCATGTAATATGGAGGGGCGGCCAAACCGTGGGTTTCAGGCCACGCGCGGTTTAGCCCGCGCGGTTGCGCTCCAACTCACCGCGCAGCAACTCGGCCTCGTGGCGCGCTTCGCGCAGGCCTTCCATGGTCGCCGAAAGCTCGGCCTCGGTCTGCGAAATCTGGTTGGTCAGTTCCGCCTCGCGCTGTTGCAGATAGGTGATCGCCTGATCGCGGGTTTCCTCGGCCTCGTGCAACTCTTGTGCCATTTTCTCAAGCTCTTCCACGTCGGACCCCGAGACACGGATGAAGCGATGCACCAACCAGTTCGCAAACCAGCCCATGCAGAAGGCCACGAACAGAACGATAGCCGTGGCAATAATAAATTCAGTTCTGTTCATCTTCGGTGCCTTCCTGATCCCCGGTTTCGCCTGCCTCGTCTATATTTTCGATAGGTTTCTCAAGGCTTTCAAGGGTTGTTTCCTGTGGCTTGATCGGCTCGGGGCGGATCAGTTTGAATTCGATCCGGCGGTTGGCCTCGCGGCCCTCCTCGGTGCCGTTGTCGGCAATCGGTTCACTTTCGCCATAGCCCTTGGCGGTAAAGGATGAGGTCAGCACACGCCGCAACCGCAATTCATTGAGAACCGCGCGCGCCCGCGCTTGGCTCAATCGCTCATTCATGACTTCGCGGCCTTGGCTATCGGTGTGACCTTGGATTTCCACCCGTATCTCGCCACACTCTTTCAGAATTTCGGCGATACGGTCCATGATGGCCGCGCCATTGGCATCTATATTGGCCGAGCCCGGCTCGAAATTGATCTTGTCGTCTGCCTGCACTTCGGCAATGCGCGCCTCGCATTCCTCGGGCGTCGGAATGCTGGCCACCGGATCGAGTTCTTCCTTGTAAGTCACGTCGATCGAAAACTGGTTACGTTCGCCCAGCTTGTCCGACAGGAACCCGGAGATCTTTGCCTTGGCGTTCAACTCGCCGGTGTTGCCCGACACCGAAAGCTCCTCGGGCCGGACGATGACCGCGCCGTTCGACAGGTAGGACAAGGTCTCAAGCCCGGTCAGTACCCGGAGAGACCAGTTGTCGGGAAGACCCTCGGCCACGCGCGCCGTGCTGTGTACCGCGTCCGAGGTGAACCGCGCCTTGGCAAAGCTGTTGACGGTTTCACGGGTGACTTCGCTATCCACACGGCCACGGATCTGCACCAGACCTTCGGGCGAAAGCGTCGCCACGAATTCCGGTGTGACCTGCGATGTATCCTCGGGTTTGGGCAATACGGCGTGCAGGGCAAAGACCTCGGGCAAAGAGGTTTCAAGCTGCCCCACGACATCGTCAAAAGCGGCCTGCGGCGTCCCTTTTGCCGCCACGAGAGAGATATCGGCATCCGAGAAGGTCACGCTCCCACCGCCCAGAGTGCTCAGCGCCGAAATGGATTGCTCCACCGCGCGGGCCCATTTGGGCGAAGGCACGCCAAGGCCAATGGTGCAGGCTGTCTTGTCTGTGAGGCCCACCTCGCTCGCCGCGCGCAGAATACGATCTCGCGCCTCTTCGGTATCGGCCGAGCAGGCATCGAACCGTGGGGTGCCGCCTTCGATCAGGAAACGCAGGGTAAAGGGTGCGATCACCGGGCGCGGTGACGAAATTTCAAGGCCAAGCCGCACGCCATCCGGCACCCGGCGCGCCAGTTCGGTTTCTATCCGCCGCTTGTCTTTTTCAGTATCGGCCATGGCGGTGATCATCACCCGCTCGGCATCGACGGAAATTTTCGCGCGTTGCAACTGCGCCAAAGACCGCACCGCATAATCCAAAGCCGCTTGCCATGTTTCGGGCTGCGGGTAATCAGCGGATTCCAGCAGGTCGATCACCTCGCCTTCGTCGGCCTTCTCGGCAATCCCGGCAACGAGTTCATCCCGGTCGGTGGTGGCCGGAACAAGACCGATCAGGGAAACGCCACTGCCATTGCGCAAGATTTCGACAGAAAACCGCGGCGGCGCGATCTTACTGCTATCTTCGACGAGCATCTGGTCGATCACCCGCGCCGCATCCACGACCTTGCCGGCCACGGTCAAGGCCTTGAAACGCAAGGCTTCACTGGGCGCGGTTCCGGCAAGAAATACCTGCAACCCGTTGGCATCCACCTCGGTCCAGGTCAGATTTTCGCTATCCAACTGCTCAAGCACCGCGGTGCGCGAGCCGTCCTCAATGGCCGTGACGGCAAAGCGCGCCGCCAACAAGCAAACGACTCCAGCGACGAAAAAAACGGCGACAATGGAAAAGAGTGAAGACAGGCGCATGAACAGAAGGCCATTTGGTAAGTGATCGGCACGTATCTATGCCCTGCTGGGGGCAAGTGCAATCACAGCAAAAGCGCGACGGCGAAAAACGGCAAGGGCAACAGCCCGGCATCCCGGTTCGACCTGAAAAGGTGCAACAGGCGATCATGGTCACCAAGGTCCAGCTTGCGCATCTGCCAGAACATATGCCAGCCCATCGCCCAAGGCCCCAGAAGCGCCACAAGAAGGGCGGGAATGCTTCCCTCGATGGCCGCGAGAATCACCGCCATGGCCATAAGAGACACCGTGATCACCAAGAACCACGAAAGCCATTTGGGCGTTGCATCACCAAACAGGCGCGCCGTGGATTTCACCCCGATCAATGCGTCGTCTTCCTTGTCCTGATGGGCATAGATCGTGTCGTAAAACAATGTCCAAGCCATACCCGCCATGTAAAGCACCACGGCAGGCCACTCCAACCGCCCGGTATGCGCCGTCCACGCCAGCAGCGCGCCCCAGTTGAAGGCCAGCCCAAGGAAAATCTGCGGCCACCAAGTAAAGCGCTTGGCGAAGGGGTAGATCGCCACCGGCAGCAATGACAGCACCCCAAGGGCAATGGCCGCGATATTGAACGTCAGCAGGATACAAAAGGCCACCAGCGCCTGCGCCACCAACCATGCCAATGCGCCCTTGACCGTCACCTGCCCCGAGGGAATGGGCCGTGAGGCGGTCCGCGCCACGCTCCCGTCGATATGCCGGTCGGTGATGTCGTTCCATGTACAACCCGCGCCGCGCATCAGGAAGGCCCCGAGCCCGCACCCGGCGAAAATCCAAAGATCGTGCCATCCGGCCCGGCCATCGTGCAGCATGGCCAGCAACAGCCCCCACCAACAGGGCAGCAGAAGAAGCCAAGTGCCAATAGGCCGATCCGCCCGCGACAGCCGTAGATAGGGGCGCGTGGCGGCAGGGGCCAGCCTGTCCACCCAGTTACCGCGATAGGCATCGGCGACTTGGCCCTTGTCCTCTGGCGTCTCGTTTGTGCCGGTCATATGGTGCCCCCATGGCAGATACGAAGATCAGGCTTTATGTAGAGCAGCCCTTGGGGGAAGGGCAAACCATTCCTCTGAGCCGCGAACAGGCGCATTACCTTTTCGGGGTGATGCGGCGCGGTGTGGGCGATACGCTTTCGCTGTTCAATGGGCGCGACGGTGAATGGCGCGCTGTAGCGCGCGAGGCGGGCAAGCGCGGCGGCACGTTGGAGGCACTGGAAAAGACCGCGCCACAGCGCGACCCGCCCGATCTGTGGCTGCTTTTCGCGCCGATCAAGAAGGCGCGCACCGATTTCATTGTCGAGAAAGCCGCCGAAATGGGCGCGGCGCGGATCGTGCCGGTGCAAACCGAATTCACCAACTCCGAACGCATCCGGCAGGATCGGTTGCAGGCCCATGCCGTCGAGGCCGCCGAGCAATGCGGCGGAACATTTGTGCCAGAGGTCACCGATTTGCAAAAACTGGACCGAATATTGGCCAACTGGCCCGGGGACCGGCAACTGATGTTCTGCGACGAGGCACTGGCCGGGGCGGGCGAAACGCTGGGGCAAGCAGGTGATGGCGAATGGGCCATCCTGATAGGGCCCGAAGGCGGGTTTTCGGATGCTGAACGCGCGCGGCTTCATGCCCTGCCCTTTGCCCATTCGGTCAGCCTCGGCCCCCGCGTCCTGCGCGCCGATACCGCCGCCGTGGCGGCGCTGACCGTCTGGCAACAAGCCCTTGGAGATTGGACATGAGCTTCATCCGCCCCGAAGTGATACACGGCCTTGCCCGCTGGCGCGAGGCGCTGATTGGCAGTGCGGTCTTGGCGCTTGGAGCGTGGTGGGTTTTGGGCACCGTCGGATTGCTTCATTGGATCGGCTACGCAGTCGCCGCTGGCGGGTTGGCCCTGATCGCTGCGGGCATCCAACGCGCCCGGTTTCGCGGGGCCAAGGGCGGCACGGGCGTGGTACAGGTGGACGAAGGACAAATCGCCTATTTCGGCCCGCTGACCGGCGGGGCCGTGGCGCGCAGCGAAATGACCGCCGTTCTGATCGACCCATCAGGACACCCCGCGCATTGGGTTCTACGTCAGCCACACCAACCCGACCTTCATATCCCGGTCAACGCCGAAGGGGCTGATGATCTGTTCGATGCCTTTGCCGCGCTGCCCGGGCTGCGCACCGAATACATGCTTGCCCGGATGAAAGCGCCGGGCGATCAACCAACCGTCATCTGGCAAAAACGCACAGTGATGCTGCATTGACACCCCTGACGATTAGCGCCACTTCTGAACCTCACACGCGCGCGGCAAGGCAGGAGAAGCGCCCATGTCCATACCCCAATCCGGTGGCGGCCCGATCGAGCGGCACGCACAACTGGCCGAATACCTCGAAGCCGGCTGCAAACCGCGCGACGACTGGCGCATCGGCACCGAGCACGAGAAGTTCGGCTATTGCAAAGATACGCTCAAGCCCATCCCCTATGAGGGTGAACGCAGCGTTCTGGCGGTGCTGGAGGGGTTGCGCGACGGCCACGGCTGGGCCCCGCTGGAAGAAGGCGGCAAGCTGATTGGCTTGGAAAAGGACGGCGCGAACGTCAGTCTTGAACCGGGTGGACAGTTGGAATTGTCCGGCGCGCCGCTTGAGAATATCCACCAGACCTGTGACGAGGTGAACGACCATCTGGCCGATGTGAAGGACATCGCCGACAAGGTCGGCGTGGGCTTCATCGGGCTGGGGGCCGCACCGATCTGGACGCACGATCAGATGCCGCAAATGCCCAAGGGGCGCTACAAGCTGATGACCGATTACATGGATCGGGTCGGCACCATGGGCAAATCCATGATGTACCGGACCTGCACCGTGCAGGTGAACCTTGATTTCGGGTCCGAGGCGGACATGGTGCAGAAGCTGCGCGTGGCGCTGGCCCTGCAACCCGTGGCCACCGCCCTGTTTGCCAACTCGCCATTTTTCGAGGGGCAACCCAATGGCCATAAATCATGGCGGTCCCGCGTGTGGCGTGATCTGGACGCCGACCGCACCGGCATGCTGCCCTTTGTCTTTGACGAGGGCTTCGGATTCGAGGCTTGGGTGGACTACGCCCTCGATGTGCCGATGTATTTCGTTTATCGCGACGGGGTCTATCACGATGCCTTGGGGCAGAGCTTCCGCGATTTCCTGAAAGGCGAGTTGCCCGCCCTGCCCGGCGAAAAGCCTTTGATGTCGGATTGGGCCGATCACCTGACCACCATCTTCCCAGAGGCACGGATCAAGAAATTCATTGAGATGCGTGGCGCCGATGGCGGCCCGTGGCGCAGGCTGTGCGCGCTGCCCGCTTTCTGGGTGGGGTTGATGTACGACCAGACCGCCTTGGATGCGGCATGGGATCTGGTCAAAGGCTGGGATGCGCCGACGCGCGAGGCGCTGCGCATTGCGGCCAGTGAAGACGCGCTAGATGCCCGAGTCGACGGTTTGTCCATGCACGAAATCGCCCGCGAGGCCGTGGCGATTTCCGAAGCCGGGTTGAAAGCCCGCGCCCGCCCCGGCGCGGGCGGCTTGATCGGGGATGAAACGCACTTCCTGAATGCGTTGAAGGAAAGCATCGAGTCCGGCAAGGTGCCTGCGGACGAATTGCTGGACCAGTACAACGGCGACTGGAACGGCGACCTGACCCGAATTTATGCGGAGTATTCGTATTAACCTTGGTACGACCGGGGGCCAGCCCCCGGACCCCCGGGATATTTCAGGCAAGAAGAAAAAGCAGTTTGGTTTTTAAAATGGTTGATGCCCCGGCCCGAAAGCCGGGGCTTTTGCTTTACGCCTTGGCCGCTTGATCCGAGCCGCTCAAGGCCACCAGTCGCAGGGTACCCACCGCATGGGTGAACCCCAACCCAAGGCACAGCGCAGCAAGACCAAGGGCCAGAAGCAAGCCGAGTATCGGCTCAAGCTGGAGCAGCCCCAGAAGCGCCACAATCAGAATGATCCCACCCGCGCCAATGGCGGCGAAGCCGGTGGAAATGGTGACCGAGGCGGTCTTGATCGCCGGGCCGTTCTTGGGGCAATCCGACATCATGGCACCGATGCGCAGGATCATCCCGGTCAGCACCGCCAAGAGGGCGCTCGTACCGATGAAGTAGATGAACGCTTGAATGAGCATGATCAGTCTCCTTTTCGCTCAGGAATTGCATTGGGCGTGATCGGCGCGAAGAACCCGCGCCGGAATTGGGGGTAGAGCCAGCCAAAAGCAGCGCCCCAAAGGAAAGCGAAGCCCCCGCCGAAACCACCGAACATGAAGAGCATGTCGTTCACGTCCTGCCGTCCCGGCAGGATATCTGTCCAAAGCAGAACCGGCAGGGTGGCGGTGTTGACCGCAACAGCCAGAAGGCCAATGGCGATCGGTCGGGCCTCATATCGACTCAGGTACCAAAGCAAGGTGGGCGTGCCGCAAATCAAGTAAGCCGGTGCGCCAAAAACAAGGGCGAAGATCGGGACAAAGGCCCAGAAGGTCGCCACGGTCACCAGCAAAGGCCCGCCCAGAAGGGCCAAAACAAAGGCCACCGGGTCAATCACATGGCCGGGGTGCGTGGGCTTTGGCCAGAATGGCGATCTGTTATTTCCAGTTATTTCTGTCATGAGTGAAACTCCTACGCAAAAAATTTTATCCGTCGCGGCCCTTCGGCAGGAACCGTGCAATCCGCGCGCCCAGCTTCAGCACGCTCACCTGTACCCCACGCGGCAGGCGCGCCACATCGCGATACCAGTCGTCAAACATCTGCATGGTCTCCAAGGTCTCAGCAATGCGTGCCTTGATCTTGGGCGGCGTGTCGTCGCCCTCAGCCTCTTCAGCCACGCGGTGCAGGGCGGCCAATGTCGGCGCGTATTCGCGTTCGCGCCGCCCTTCGACCACCGCATTCACCAGATCAAACATATCGCGGATCGAGGTGAAGTGATCGCGTCGATCCCTCAACTGTCGGCTGGAACTGACCAGCTTCCACGCCTGCAATTCCTTCAGCCCGTTCGACACATTGGAGCGCGCAAGACCCAGCGTGTCGCTGATTTCCTCGGC
>DATFKJ010000118.1:0-3768 GCA_035268705.1 Roseovarius sp.
AGCCCCTTGGGCGCGCCCTGCGCGGTCGCACCGATCAGGCCCGTGTCAAACTGCCCGCCTGGATCGGCGCAGACGATTTCACAGGGCTGGCCGCCCTCGGTGTTTTCAATTTCAAGCGTGTCATCGGCTTCGAGACGCACAAGGATTGCGCCGGCGCCTTCCACCACGTAGCGTTCGGTTCCGGGCGGAAGCGTGAACACGCGCGGCTGAATGATCGCACTGGGCCTCGGTGGCCCCGGCACAACATCCGGATAATGTGTATCTAGCATTTTTCCTCTCCTGCCATTTGCATTTGTGGAATATTTATTTAACATGGAGAATATACACAGCAGCCGTCTGACGCAAGGAAATCAAGTGCTGCATATCCGAAATCTTGGGGACTGAAATAAGATGAATGCGATTGCGCTTGGTCTGATGGCGGCTGTTTGCTGGGGGTTGCATGACATTGCAATCCGCTATCTCAGCCGCACGGTGCCCCTGATCGGGGCGCTTTTGGTCGTTTTGATCACCGGGCTTGCCTTTCAAACCTTTGTGCTCGCCTCCAGCGACGACCTGCGGTTGCCACAAGGTCCGGCACTGTGGCTATCGATCGGGTCGGGTGCCGCGTTTCTGATGGCCAGCCTTGGCCTGTATTTCGCGTTTGAACGCGGGCCCGTCCGTTTGGTCAGCCCGATCATCGGGGCCTATCCGATTGCCTCTCTCGCCTTTGCCGCCGCGACGGGCACGGCTATCTCGGGCAGTCAGATCGCTGCTGTCCTGTTGATCGTCGCCGGCGTCGGGCTGGTCGCAAGCCTTGCCGACACTGGCGGCGATCCCGTGCCGCCCAAGGGCCCGACCATTGTGCTGTCGCTGATTTCGGCACTCGGGTTCGCCACAACCTTCAAGCTGGGCCAGATGGCGGCGGCACTGGATGGAGAGCTGCAATCCACCTTTGTCGCGCGGATCACCGCAATTGGCCTTCTGGTGATGATCATAATCATCCGCAAGACCCCGATCCGCGTGGGCCGCCGCGCTATCATACCACTGATCGTGATGGGGCTACTGGATGGCGTGGCGCTTTTGTCGGTGTTGTCAGCCGGTAGCCTTGCCGATCCTCAATTCGCCGCCGTCGCCTCGTCGATGTTCGGGCTGTTTACCATCGTGCTGGCATGGGCCTTGCTAAAAGAACGGATGACCGCCCCGCAATGGGGCGGCTGCGTGATTGCCTTTCTGGCCATCGGGTATCTCGCCTTGTAGCAGCCCTAGACCGTCAGGCCCTCGGGTTCGTCGAGGGTATTTGCGCGGCAGCAGGCGGTGAGGGTGTTGGCCAGCAGGCAGGCGATGGTCATCGGGCCGACGCCGCCGGGCACGGGGGTGATGGCACCGGCCACCTCGGCGCAGCTGGCGTAGTGGCAATCGCCGACCAGCCGGGTTTTGCCCTCGCCTTTTTCCGGCGCGTCAATGCGGTTGATGCCCACGTCGATCACCGTGGCGCCCGGTTTGATCCAATCCCCCGTGACCATTTCCGCACGGCCCACGGCGGCCACCACGATATCGGCACGGCGGCTGACCTCTTGGATCTCCTTGGTGCGGCTATGCGCGATGGTCACCGTGCAACTGTCGCCCAGCAATAGCTGCGCCATCGGCTTGCCCACAATGTTTGACCGCCCGATCACCACCGCGTTCATCCCCGACAGGCTGCCATGATGGTCGCGCAGCATCATCAGGCAGCCAAGCGGCGTGCAGGGCACCATGGATTTCTGACCCGTCCCCAAAAGCCCCACATTCGAGATATGGAACCCGTCCACATCCTTGGCCGGGTCGATCGCGTTGATCACCAGATCCTCGTCCAGATGGCCGGGCAGCGGCAATTGCACCAAAATGCCATGCACCGCCGGATCATTGTTCAACTGTTCGATCAGCGCCAGCAACTCGGCCTCGGGCGTGTCGATCGCAAGCTTGTGCTCGAACGAGTTCATGCCCACCTCGACGGTCTGCTTGCCTTTTGAGCGCACGTAAACCTGGCTGGCCGGGTCCTCGCCCACCAGAACCACGGCCAGACCGGGCGTGATGCCATGGTCATCTTTCAGGCGCGCCACATGGCCTGCCACCTTGTCGCGCACCGTGGCCGCGAATGCCTTGCCGTCGATGATCTGTGCCGTCATCGGTTTTCCTTTCCCAACTGGGGTCAAACACGCAGATGCGCCCCGCATAGACCGGCGGAGCGCATCAGTTCAAATACCGTGATCAGAACAGCCCTTCGATCTGGCCCGCGTCATTGAGGCAGATGTTTTCCGCCGAGGGGACGCGGGGCAGACCCGGCATGGTCATGATCTCGCCGCAGACCACCACGACAAACCCGGCGCCCGCGCTTAGCCGCACCTCGCGCACCGGCACGCTGTGGCCAGTGGGCGCGCCGCGCAGGTTGGGATCGGTCGAGAAGCTGTATTGCGTCTTGGCCATGCAGACCGGCAGATGGCCATAGCCCTGCTCTTCCCACAGTTTCAGCTGATCGCGGATTTTCTGATCCATCAACGCCTCGTCGGCGCGGTAGATCCGCTTGCAGATCGTCTGGATCTTTTCCGCCAGCGGCATCTCGTCGGGGTAGATCGGCCCAAAGTTCGCCGTCTCGCCCTCGGCCAGTTCAGCCACCTTGCGCGCCAGATCCGCCGACCCTTCCGAGCCAAGCTCCCAGTGGCGCGACAGCACCGCCTCGGCCCCGTGCGAGGCCACGTACTCCTTGATCGCCGCCACTTCGGCATCGGTGTCGGTGACAAAGTGGTTGATCGCCACGACCACTGGCACGCCAAAGCTTTTCAGGTTCTCGATATGGCGGCCAAGGTTCGGGCAACCCGCCTTCACGGCATCAACATTTTCCGCGCCCAGATCGGCCTTGGCCACGCCGCCGTTCATCTTCATCGCCCGCACCGTGGCCACGCAGACCACCACCGACGGGGCCAGACCCGCCTTGCGGCACTTGATGTTCATGAACTTCTCGGCCCCAAGATCGGCGCCAAACCCGGCCTCGGTCACCACGAAATCCGTCAGCTTCAGCGCCGTCGTCGTCGCCATCACCGAGTTGCAGCCATGCGCGATATTGGCAAACGGGCCACCATGCACAAAGGCCGGGTTGTTTTCCAGCGTCTGCACAAGGTTGGGCTGCATCGCGTCCTTCAGCAGAACCGTCATCGCCCCGTGGGCCTTGATGTCGCGGCAATACACCGGCGTGCGGTCGCGCCGATAGGCCACGATCATCGCGCCAAGACGCTCTTCGAGATCCTTGAGATCCTTGGCCAGACACAAGATCGCCATCACCTCGGAGGCCACCGTGATGTCAAACCCCGCCTCGCGCGGGAAACCGTTGGCGACACCGCCCAAAGACGCCGTGATCTGGCGCAGCGCCCGGTCGTTCATGTCGACCACACGGCGCCACACCACCCGGCGCACGTCGATCTCTTGCTCGTTGCCCCAGTAGATGTGGTTGTCGATCATCGCGCTCAGCAGCGAATGCGCCGAGGTGATGGCATGAAAATCACCGGTGAAATGCAGGTTCATGTCTTCCATCGGAACAACCTGCGCATGGCCGCCCCCGGCCGCGCCGCCCTTCATCCCGAAGTTCGGCCCAAGCGAGGCCTCGCGGATGCAGATCATCGCCTTCTTGCCGATCGCGTTCAGACCATCGCCCAAACCCACCGTCGTCGTCGTCTTGCCCTCACCCGCAGGCGTCGGGTTGATCGCCGTCACAAGCACCAGCTTGCCATTCGCATTGCCCTGAACCGAGTTGATAAA
>DATFKJ010000119.1:0-6339 GCA_035268705.1 Roseovarius sp.
ACAGGAGAAAGCCGACCGTCGCACGCAATTGGCCGAGGTCATGGAAATGGCCGTTCAGCATTTTCGCCTGTCTTTGAAAACGGGCGCGGGGGCGGCGGCGCGTGACTATCTTGCCGGGCGTGGCCTTGATGAGGCGGCGCAGGAGCGTTTCGAAATCGGCTTTGCCGCCGATGCGTGGCAGGGGTTGTGGGATCACCTGAAGAACAAGGGTGTCGAGGATCAGATGATCCTTGATGCGGGTTTGGCCAAGCCCAGCCAGAAGGGCGGGCGGCCCTATGACACCTTCCGTAACCGGATCATGTTCCCGATCCGTGATCCGCGCGGGCGGTGCATCGCCTTTGGCGGGCGGGCCATGGACCCGGGCGACAACGCGAAGTACCTCAACTCGCCCGAGACCGAGCTTTTCGACAAATCCCGTACGCTCTATCACCACGGCCCGGCGCGCGAGGCGGCGGGCAAGGGGCAGCCGCTGATCGTGGCCGAAGGGTATATGGACGTGATCGCACTGGCGCAGGCGGGGTTCGGGGCCTCGGTCGCGCCTTTGGGCACGGCGGTGACCGAGCATCAGTTGCAATTGCTTTGGCGCATCACGGATGAGCCGATCATGGCGCTTGACGGCGATACGGCGGGCCTACGGGCGGCGTACCGGGTGATAGATATTGCCTTGCCCCTTTTGGAAGCTGGCAAGAGCCTGCGGTTTGTCTTGATGCCCGAGGGGCAGGACCCCGATGACCTGTTGCGTGCCAAGGGTGCGGGGGCGGTGCAAAAGCTTCTGGATGAGGCCATGCCAATGGTACAGCTTTTGTGGCAGCGCGAGACCGAAGGGCGGGATTTCGACAGCCCGGAACGCAAAGCGGCCCTCGACAAGGCGCTGCGCGAGAAGATCAAGCTGATCCGCGACCCGTCGATCCGAGGGCATTACGGCCAAGCCGTGAAAGACCTTCGCTGGCAGTTGTTCAATCCGCGCCGCAGTGGCGGTCAGGGACAGCGCCGTTCTGGCAAATGGCAGCCCACACCTACCGCCCGAGCCAGCACCAAGACGTCGCTCCTTGTGGCAGCCGGGGACGAGGCGCGCACGCAAATGCGCGAGGCGGTTATTCTGGCGGCGCTCGTCTGTTGTCCGGAACTCTGCGAAGAATTCGAGGACGCGCTTGAGGGGATGGAGTGCGCCGATCCGGATCACATCCGCCTACGCGATTTGATCCTGCGGCATGCTCCGGACGGTGCAGGTATCCTTCGTGAAAAGATAGAGACCCTTTTGGGGGTGGAAACCCTTGAAAGGCTGTTCTCTCAGCCCCATGTCGCCCTCACGCCCGCGGTTCGGCGTCGTGGTGATGCCGAGGCTGCGCGTATGACAGTTGCCGAGGAGTTGGCCAAGCTGAAGGCCGAAGCCGGTTGGACTGCAGAGATGAGTGAGGCCTCCGAAGATATTGCCGGCATTGCCGATGAGGCGGTTACATGGCGCCTTGGGCAGGCTGCGGAAACGCGTAATCGTGCGCAGCGCAGCCAGCAAGAAGACAAGGCAGAGTACGAGGTTGGAGACAACGGCGCGCGAATCAGTCGTGACGAACGCGAGCAATTCGAGGCGTTGCTTGAAAGGATCAGATACTCCAAGTCAGGGCAATAAAGGGCTTTTGGCTAGGAATAGGTAAAGAAATCAGGGTAAACGGGTGTGCGAATCACTGGAACGCGCTATTGATTCGGATCTAAGAATCACCCGATCGCCCTTTCGTTCAGGAGAGCTTCATGGCCGCCAAGGACACCGACGACCAGAAACCCGAAGACCAAGAGGCCGAAATCTCGCTTGATATGAGTCAGACTGCGGTCAAGAAGATGATCGGGGAGGCGCGTGAGAAAGGCTTTATTACCTACGATCAGCTTAACAAGGTATTGCCGCCGGATCAGGTGAGCAGCGAGCAGATCGAGGACGTGATGTCGATGCTCAACGAGATGGGCATCAACATCATCGAGGAAGAAGAGGCCGAGGAAGACGACGGGAAATCCACCGCTGTTGCCGAGATCGGCAAGAAGGGTGAGATCACGCTTGGCTCGGGCAAGGACGAGAAGCTCGATCGGACGGACGATCCGGTGCGCATGTACCTGCGCGAGATGGGGTCGGTCGAACTCCTGAGCCGCGAAGGCGAAATCGCCATCGCAAAGCGGATCGAAGCGGGTCGCAACACGATGATCGCGGGGCTGTGTGAAAGCCCGCTGACCTTCCAGGCGATCACCATCTGGCGCGACGAGCTTTTGGGCGAAGACATTCTGCTGCGTGACGTGATCGACCTTGAGACCACGTTTTCGGGTCAGATGGGGGAAGGTTTGGATGGCACCGAAGAGGGTGTCGTGGCCGAGGCAGCCAATGTCACCAGCGCCCCCAAGGAAAAACCCGAGGAAAGTGAGCCTGAACTGGATGCCGATGGCAATCCGATTGCCAAGGACGATGACGACGACGAGGAAGAACAGGCCAACATGAGCCTTGCGGCCATGGAGGCCGCCCTCAAGCCGCGCGTTCTGGAAACGCTGGATCGTATCGCAGAGGACTTTGCCGAACTCAGCGAAATGCAGGACAGCCGGATTTCGGCCACCTTGAACGAGGATGGCTCGTTCAGCAAAGCGGCCGAGGAAACATATCAACAGTTGCGTTCGGAAATCGTGGAGCTGGTCAATTCGCTTCACCTGCACAACAACCGGATCGAGGCCCTGATCGACCAGCTTTACGGCATCAACCGCCGGATCATGCAGATCGACAGCGCCATGGTCAAACTCGCCGACCAAGCGCGCATCAACCGCAAGGAATTCGTCGATGCCTATCGCGGCCGCGAGTTGGACCCGACGTGGCTGGACGACATGGCGCAAAAGCCCGGTCGCGGCTGGCAAATGTTCATGGAACGCCAACCCGAAAAAGTGGCGGAACTGCGCGCCGACATGGCGCAGGTGGGTCAGTACGTGGGGCTGGATATCAGCGAGTTCCGCCGCATCGTGAGCCAAGTGCAAAAGGGCGAAAAAGAAGCCCGGCAGGCCAAGAAGGAAATGGTCGAGGCCAACCTGCGGCTGGTGATTTCCATCGCCAAGAAATACACCAACCGTGGCCTGCAATTCCTTGATCTTATTCAGGAAGGTAACATCGGCCTGATGAAGGCGGTGGACAAGTTCGAGTATCGCCGGGGCTATAAATTCTCGACCTATGCCACGTGGTGGATCCGGCAGGCGATCACCCGCTCGATCGCCGATCAGGCCCGCACCATCCGTATCCCGGTGCATATGATAGAGACCATCAACAAGCTGGTCCGCACCGGGCGCCAGATGCTGCATGAAATCGGCCGTGAACCCACGCCCGAGGAACTGGCCGAGAAGCTGCAAATGCCGCTTGAGAAGGTTCGCAAGGTGATGAAGATCGCCAAGGAACCGATCAGCCTTGAAACCCCCATCGGGGACGAGGAAGACAGCCAGCTTGGCGACTTCATCGAGGATAAAAACGTTGTTCTTCCGCTAGATAGCGCGATTCAGGACAACCTGAAGGAAACCACGACACGGGTTCTGTCGAGCCTGACACCGCGTGAAGAACGGGTTTTGCGGATGCGCTTCGGCATCGGCATGAACACCGATCACACGCTGGAGGAAGTGGGCCAGCAATTCAGCGTGACCCGCGAACGCATCCGGCAGATCGAGGCCAAGGCGCTGCGCAAGCTCAAGCATCCGAGCCGTAGCCGGAAGCTGCGTAGCTTCTTGGATCAGTAAGCGCCGCTATGTCTTTGTTTTCCAAGCTTTTTGGCGGCGGAAAATCCAAGCCGAAGCCTGAGCCGGAGTTCGACACTGAAACCTATGAAGGATTCCGCATCACGCCTGCGCCGAGGCAGGAAAAGGATGGGTACCGTCTTGGGGCGCGGATCGAGAAAGAGATTGATGGCGAGGTGAAGGTGCATCATCTGCTGCGGGCGGATGTCTTGCGATCTTTGGAAGAGGCGCATCGGTTTTCCGTGATGAAGGCCAAACAGGTCATCGACGAACAGGGCGAGCGGATTTTCCGCTAGGGTCTGCCCCCGCGAATTTCTGTACAGGTTGTACGTATGACCCCGGAGTTTTGTACAAAGCTCCGGGGTTTCTTTCGTGCCTCTGTACAAGTTGTATATTCCTTACGTTTCCTACGAAACTGGCGCGCTTATCAGGCCTGACGGCCTTCTTCGCGCGGAGCGCTTTGGCAACGAGCGCGCAAGTTTGGTTATTGCGGCTTTGGTGGGATGGGTGCGGGCTAAAGAGGGTGCGCGCCCTGTTCATGGCCTTGAAAGGAATGGGCCGGGTTGGTTTCCCGTGTTAGACCAGTTGCGACGCGATGATCGGAGTCTGCCACATGCGAAAGTTCTCGCTGAGCCTGTCGATACTCATGGCCGCCACCGGCACGGCGCAGGCCGAAGGCTGTTTCGGCGCCGGTGATCCGCTGTTTCACTGTACGGTGAAAGGCGGGGCGAAATCGGTGGATGTGTGTTTGCAGCACAGTGTCGCCTATTACCGCTTTGGCCCGGTGGAGGGGGCCGCCGAAATGCTGTTGGCGCAGCCGGTGATCAACATCCATCTGTGGCCGTGGAACGGCATCGGGCGGACAATCTATGAGGAGGCCGGTTTCAACAACGGTGCCTTGGACTATACCGTGCATTACGCGATTGATCGTATTCCCGAGGCGGGCGAGATCAAATCCACGGTCTCGGGCGGCGTGACGGTGATCAAGGGGGATCAGACCATGGCGCAACTGAGTTGCGACGAGGGGTCGCTGACGGTGAATGATATCTATCCGCTTTACGAGGCCAAGCAGGCGGCGGGCCAATGTTGGGACCGCGAGGCGTTTCAATGGGGGCCATGTTGAGCGGGGTGCAAACGGAAATTCAAATCGCCACGCGGGGGCAGGGCCTTTATGAGTTCACCCGCGAGGTGGTGGATTGGACGCGCGGGCAGGAGGTGCGGGCAGGGCTTCTGACGTTGTTCGTGCGGCATACCTCGTGTTCCTTGCTTATTCAGGAGAACGCGGACCCCGAGGTGCAGGTGGACCTGCGCAATTTCTTTGCCCGTTTGGTGCCGCCGACAAACGATCCGTCGATGGCGTATTTGACTCACACCTATGAGGGGCCGGACGACATGCCCGCCCATATCAAGGCGGCGATGATGCCGGTGAGCTTGTCCATTCCGGTGAATGGCGGCGTGCCGGTGCTCGGCACTTGGCAGGGGGTTTACCTGTTCGAGCATCGCGATGCGCCACACACCCGAAAGGTGGCGGCGCATCTGGTGTGACGGTCAGCCGGTGGGCATGATCGTCAGGTTGCGGACATCGGCGCGCTTGGGCTGTTCGAGCGCAAAGATCACGGTTTGGGCAACGTCCTCGGGCTTGAGCTTGTCGGGTTTGGGTTGCTCAAAGAAGGGGGTATCGACCATGCCCGGCGCGATGACGGTGCAGCGCCCGCCCCATTCGCGCATCTCCTCGCTCATGTTGCCGCCGAAGCCGTGGACGAACCATTTGGACGCGCCATAGACCGAGCCGGGCAGGTGGATTTGCCCGGCGACCGAGCCGGTGAGGATCAGGTGGCCCTTGGCCTCTTTCAGCGCCTCGTAAGTGGCCTTGACCGTCCAGAGGACGCCCATGACATTGAGGTCCATCATCGCCTGCCATTCCTCGGGGTCGCCTTCGGCGACGCCGGGGGTGTCGAGGCCCATACCCGCGTTGGCGAAGACCGCATCAATATGGCCGAATTTGTCCTTGGTGGCGGTGACGACGGCGGTGAGATCGTCATGGTTGGTGACGTCACCGGTTATGGCGAGGGCCGTGTCGACGCCCAGCTCCTGCACAAGGGCATCCAGTTTCTCGGCGCTGCGGGCCATGAGGGCCACGCGCCAGCCCTTGGCCACGGCGGCGCGGGCGGTTTCGGCGCCAATCCCCGAGGAGGCGCCGGTGATGAAGAGGGTCTTGTCAGTCATGTCTTGGCCTTTCTTTTTAAGTGTTGATCCCGACCTAAGCCGATGTCTCAGTTCTTAAACCCCTTGTGTGCGAGCCTATCTAGCGGTGCAAATTCCCCTCTACCCAAAACCTTGCGGGTGTCCTATAGTGGCTGTGGATAACTGGGCTTCAGACCCATGACCTAAGAGGCAGAGAAAAAGAGGGGGACGGCCCATGCGCTGCCCGTTTTGTGGAAATATCGACACTCAGGTAAAAGATTCCCGGCCTGCGGAGGATCATGTTTCGATCCGGCGACGCCGGTTTTGCCCGGCTTGTGGCGGGCGGTTCACCACCTATGAGCGCGTGCAATTGCGTGATCTGGTGGTGGTGAAAACCAATGGCCGACGCGAGGATTT
>DATFKJ010000120.1:0-6120 GCA_035268705.1 Roseovarius sp.
CACCCACCGTCGGGTTCAGCTGCGCCAATGTCAGGCGAAAGCGATCAGACATGCCTCTACCCCCGGAGTTGCATTCTGCGCCAGATTTAGCAGATCGTCGCGCAAGGGAAAGCCGATTTGGGCAAAAGCCGTTGTCAGCCCCGCGCGCCTCCTCTAAATTTCCCCCGAGCCGCTACACTGTGGCGTGCCGGGCATTGGGGGCAGTCTATGACGAAATCGTTGATTACATCCATTTTGTGTGGGGTCACGCTCGCCAGCTTTGCCTATGCACAGGACGGCGATGTTCAGACCAAGCAATACGACGATGGGGGTGTGTACGAAGGCACCTTCAAGAACGGACTGCAACACGGGACTGGCACCTACACCCTGCCAAACGGTTACGAGTATGTCGGCGAGTGGGTCGATGGGGAAATAAAGGGCCAAGGCGTTGCACGGTTTCCCAATGGCTCGGTCTATGAAGGTGAGTTCGAGAAGGGCAAACCCCACGGTGTCGGAAAGATCGTCTTCACCGATGGTGGCACCTATGAAGGCACTTGGTCGGAAGGGAAAATCACCGGTCAAGGTGTGGCAGTCTATGCCAATGGCACCCGATACGAAGGCGGCTTTCGCAACGCCATGCACCATGGCCGCGGCCGCATGGAAAGCCCCGGCGGATACGTTTACGAGGGCGACTGGGTGAATGGCGTCAAGGAAGGGCAGGCCTCGATCACCTATCCGGATGGTGCCGTCTATGAAGGCGCCGTTCAACGCGGAGCCCGGCACGGCGAAGGTAAGCTGACCATGCCGGACGGCCTGATCTACGAAGGCCTTTGGAAAGAGGGCCAGATTGATGGTGAAGGCCGCCTGATTCAACCGAATGGGGATGTCTACGAAGGGCAACTTGTCAGCGGGCGGCGTGAGGGCAAGGGCAAAGTCATCTATGAGAACGGCGACGTCTACGAGGGAGACTTCGCCGATGATCGTCGCCATGGTCAGGGTGTGTTCACCGGGACAGACGGATACCGCTACGAAGGGTCTTGGGTTGCCGGGAAAATCTCCGGCCAAGGCAAGGTGACTTATCCCGATGGCTCTGTCTATGAAGGCGAGTTCCGCGACGATCTGGCGAATGGGCAAGGCAAGATCGTTTATCCCGATGGTTCGACCTACGAGGGCGAGTGGCGCGGCGGTGTGATCGACGGACAAGGCACGGCCACCTATCCCAACGGGCTTGTCTACGAAGGTGAGTTTGAAAACGCCAAGAACGATGGCTATGGCGTGATGACCTATGCCGACGGCTATCGCTACGAAGGCGAATGGCAGGATGGTCAACGCCATGGCGAAGGCACGGCGACCTATCCGGACGGCACGATCTATGAAGGCGAGTTCGCCAATGGCCAGCGGCACGGCCAAGGCAAAATCACGATGCCCGATGGGTTCACCTATGAAGGTGAATGGAAAGAAGGCGAGATTTCCGGGCAGGGGGTCGCCACATATGTCAACGGGGACGTCTATGAAGGGACATTCCTGGACGGTAAGCGCCAAGGCGAAGGCACGATGCGCTATGCCACGGGCGAAGAGGCGACCGGCCAATGGCAAGACGGCGCCTTAACCGAGGCCACGACCACCACGACGGAAAGCACCGAGGCTACCTCGGAAGAATCGCAAAACGATACAGCCGACGAATAAGTCCTTATTGCTGTATGGAATGAAAAGGGCCGGTCAAGGACCGGAGCCATTCCGAGATGTAGGACACGGGCGGCAGGAAACTGTCGCCCGTTTTCTGTTTGAAGCGGTCATCGACCCTGAAGTTTTGCCCACATCGGCGTGCCGTGGAACAGCCAAGGTTGGTAGAGAATCCGGGCGAGGTCGGGCAGGTGAGGGCGGTCGTCCCGTCGGCGGTCTTGCTTTTTCTGGCTGGCTCCATCCGGGGCCTCTGCCCCTTCGGCGCTGCCTGCTGCCTGCTCCGGTTCCTTCGGTTTCGACGGTTGATGGACACCCATCCGCATCGCAGGGGTAGTCCGGACGATCTTATTGGTTCGCCTTTTTGGAACAAGGATTGCCCTGTCTGTCCCCGGCACCGCGAGACGCCTGAACTGCTCGCCATTCTCGGCCGCATCAGCATTCTCTTCCTCTGCGCCGGTCGCTGCACCTTCTGGCGATGATGCCTCCTCTTCCATAGGCTGCTGGTAGGGCCGCCAGTCGAAGAAGTTGTAGTGCACGCGCCATATGTTCATCAGGGCGATCAGGACGCGCGGATTGTAGGCGGCACCGTTGATGTATTTTGCGCCTACACGAGAACTGCGGCCACCCGCCCGCTGGATGATACTGACCCGCTCGCGGATGGCGTTCATAAAGGTAGAAGTCGGCTGGATCGTTGCGTGGATGACCCTTCGGGTGATGGCAGCGCGAAGGTCTGGATCGTCTATCTCATCGTCGATGCCCAGCCGTCGATAGGCGGCGCGATAACGCGGCGACAGGATCGGGAAGCCCACGGTCTTGTCGACCTCGTTGGCCGTCTGGATGGGGCTATTAACCCACAAGCGCGGAAACGCGGCGGAGGCGAGGTTCGGCCCCACCAGCGGGTTTATCGATTGGTCGTTCGGGTCGGTACGGTAGGCGGGACTAAGGTTCGCCGAGGTCCAGCTTTGTAGTGCTTCCCACGGTGTCAGGTCGGGGTGCATCTTGCGCCACTCCGCGAGGCTCTCCGAAAACTCCGCCTGCTTTTCCCGGATATGGTCGATCGACGCATCCTTCGTGAATCCAATAACAGCCCATTCGAACCTGTCTGCCAGGATCTCCTCACGGAAGATGTGTGGCACGACGCGGGCCATCTGCCCCTCCTTTTCCCCGACGAGCGTAAGCTTACCACTGGGAATCATCCATTTGAGGCAGGCGAGCGATGCCGCTTTCGTGTAGGTATCGCGGGTCATCAGTCCATCGAAGGCATTCCGGCTGTCGCGCTCGTGCTTGACGAAGTTGAACCAGTGCTCGCGGAGGTATTCGATCTCGTCTGCCCGAGCGCTGGCGGCCTGTGTCGCCATTTGAGCCTCTGTCGAGAGTACCTCTCCCGCAGCATCGAATGCTTTGGCGGTCCGCCAAACAAAGTGGCGCAGGCGCATCGCGGCGGCAGAGAAGAGCGCCGGCTCGTCGAACCGCGCTGTCGGCCTTTGAAAGTGGAGCAATGGCGCGGTGAAGGAGCCGTCCGAGTTCCGGTAATGCTTTCGAAGAGAAGAGGCCCGAGCGACGCCGAAATAGGCGTCCTCGATCACTTCATGCGGGTCGATGGTCGGATCGAAATCCACATCGCAGCGGAAGACATAGCCCGACGGGATATCCGCGCTGACCGAGCAGTTCAGCTGCGTGATTTTGCGATCAATCTTCGTCTGCCAGTTCACGCCGACGACGATGTCGTCGTGCGCGATGCGAGTGTGGGTGTATGGCTTGCCGTCCTTGATGCGCTGCCGTTCGACGCGTTTTCGCCATTTCGCGAGTTGCGCCTGCTCGTAGGCGAGGAGGGTTCGCTCCAACCAGAAGATACGATCGTAGAGCCTGGACATTCCCGGCTCCGTTTCGCCCCTTGGAGTCCGGAGGATACGGCGGATGTCGTGAAGGCCGGTGCCGTTGGCCAGCAGGGACAAGATCTCGATGTTCTCGTCGCGCTTCTTCTGGCGACGATGTTCGCTCGATACCGTGAAGCGGGCGCCAGGTAGTCCCTTGCAGGGCTTGTGGATCACTCTGACGGAGCGTGCACGGGGCACAGAACCCTTTTTGTGGCCGACCTTTCGCGGCGGTTTGCCGTTGGCGCCGTTGAAGATAAACTCCTCAGGCTTTTCCAGATAGGCAGTGCCGCAGTTGCCGCAGATTGGTCCTTCCAGGGCGCCGTTCTGGACCCAAAGTCGATTTCGTTCTTCCTCGTAGGCCTCGTTCGAAATCAGCCGGGTCCGGACCCCGCATTCTGAGTTGCCTCGGAGGTGCTGACAGACCAAGACCCGACCGTCATTCCACGCCCGCGGATCGCCAGCGAACTCGAAAGCATCGGTCACGCGATGGAGGTTGTCGCCGCTTTCCGCCTCGATCTTGTAGCGACCGACGCCGCGCGCGATCTTGGGATCAGCCATTGCGGCCCTCAACCGCTTCTCGGACGCGCCGCGCCCGACGAAGGCGTGCCTCGTAGGCGCCGGTTCGATCCCATAGTTCCCGCAGTCGGGATCACCACAGCAGTTGAAATTTGTATCGCCCGAGACGCGGGGGTATATTTGCGCAAGCGTGAGGTTTTTCAGGCTCTTCACCTTGTTCGGTCCTTTCGTCCGTTTCTGTGTCAAGAGCTTGCACGCCTCCAAGATTGGCCAGTCTGGCCAATGACGAAATCAGACGGACGCCAAAGCGCCACGCCGCGGGAAGTTCGAACTTCCCGCCATTCCGACCCTGATGGCGGAAAAATCAGACGAAATTTAGACGGAAAAACAAAAGCCTGCCGACTTCTCGGTCGGCAGGCTGGCAGGACCTGTGTCCTACGGTGCGGAATGGCTCCTCAAGGACCGGCCCTTTGTTTGTTAGCCTGCCTGTTTCAGGCTTCGGCTTCGGCATCCTCAAGCCATTCCCAAGGCCGCACGAATTGGCCCAGAACATCCGAGATCGCGGACTCGTCGACGTCGCCCGTTTTTTCGATTTGCGCAACCAGACCGCGCTTTTTCGAATCAATGACACTCACGATGCGAGCGTTGACGCCGGCCTCCTCGAGGGCGGCGTTATAGACCCGCGTGATCGCACGCTTGCGAAGGTCCGGCTTGAAAACCTTGCCAACAGCGGTTTTAGGAAGTTCATCCAGAACCTCGACGTATTTCGGAACCGCGGCACGTTCGTGAACATGGACCTTGCAGTGTTCACGCAGTTCTTCTCCCGTGGCCGAACCGCCTTCGACAAGCTCTACATAGGCACAGGGAATTTCCCCCGAATGTGCGTCGGGTTGCCCGATGGCCCCGGCCATTCCCACGTCATGGTGCGCCATCAATGCTTCTTCGATGTCAGCAGGGTCGATGTTATGTCCGCCGCGGATGATCAGATCCTTTGCGCGCCCGGTGATCCAAACGTATCCGTCCGGGTCGATGCGGCCCAAATCACCCGTCCGCAAATGCGTACCATAGTGATACAAGTCTTTGTTTTTCGCCGCCTCGGTATAGGTATTACCTTCATAAACACCGGGGTTCGAGATACAGATCTCCCCGACCTCGTCGGCGGCGCATTCGAGCGGTTCACCATCTGAGCCCACATTGATGATACGAACGTCGGTGTAGGGGAACGCCACGCCAACCGAGCCGACCTTCTTTTCACCGGTCGGCGGGTTGCAGGACACAAGACAGGTGGCCTCGGTCAGGCCATAGCCCTCGATTACGGTCATTCCAGTCGCCGACTCGAAGCGTTTAAAAAGTTCGAGCGGCATCGGGGCCGAGCCGGAGAACGCATTTTTCACCGTCGAGATATCCGCATCAACCGGACGCTGCATCAACGCCGATACAGCAGTCGGCACAGTAATCACGAAGGTCGTCTTCCAGCGTTCCAAAAGCTTCCAGAAATTATCGAAAACGCCATCACCGCGATAGCCAGCTGGCGTCGGAAACACCACATGCGCCCCGGACTTGATCATCGCCATCAGGATCACGTGACAGGCGAAAACATGGAACAACGGTAGCGGACACATCACGCTGTCTTCCTCGGTAAACAAAAGACGATGACCAAGCCAACCGTTATAGACCATTCCGGAATAGCGATGCTGCGCAACCTTTGGCATGCCGGTTGTACCACCCGTGTGGAAATAGGCGGCCACCCTGTCCCCGGTGCTGTCGTCGAAGGACAACGTGGTCGGAAATTTTGCCATTTCCTTTGCAAAGCACTTCACATCCGCATGATGATTCCCGGGATTCTTCGGCCGCACCAAAGGCACGATCCAACTTTTGGGCGGGCTGAGGTAGCGGTTCAAATCAATCTCGAGCACTGTATGAGCCGCAGGCGCATGGCGCACCGCCTCGGCGGTTTTCTGTGCGATATCCGTCTTGGGAAAAGCCTTGAGCGTGACAACGACCTTGGCATTGGTTTCACGAAGGATCGCGCCGATTTGCTCGGGTTCAAGCAATGGGTTGATCG
>DATFKJ010000121.1:0-3271 GCA_035268705.1 Roseovarius sp.
GCGCGGGCGGTGTCTTCGGAAATGGGGTTGCCTTGGGCGTCCACATGCGGCACCGCCTCAACCGACATGGCATCGGCCACCGCGTCTTGGATCACCAAGCCACAGGGCGCCATCAGGAAGCTGGTGATATACCATGCGCTGATCGGCATCACCGCTTCCATCATCGCGGTCTGCATCAGCACCAGATACATGATGAAAACGCTTAATCCGATCAGCCCCGCGCCAAGGTAAACCAACAGCCACTTCCACCGCCAGATGATGTCGACCAGATGGCCCAAGGGCATCTTGAGCGCCCAAGGCAGGCCCGCCCAAAAGGCCAGCCCGGCCAGATAGGCGGCGGACAGATCAAGGTATTCCTTGACGAAAAACGTCCCCACGATCCCCGTCAGCCCGGAAAACCCGGCGGCGAAATAGACCATCAGGGGCGGCAGGAAGGTCCAGCGCATCTGCCGGGCCAGATCAAAGACGACGGCATCAACCCATGCCATCGGCCCTTTGCGTTGCGATTGCGTGCTCATCCGCTCCCCGGTGCAAATCTGATTTTCACAAACCTAGGCGAGCTTTGCCGCAACGCCAAATCACAGAATCTCAAGCACCGCTTCCGGTGGTCGCCCGATCCGGGCCTGACCATTGGCAAAGACAACCGGGCGCTCGATCAGCTTGGGGGTGGCGGCCATGGCCTCCAGCAAACTCTCGTCGTCATCCGACTTGCTCAGACCCTGTTCCCTGAACACCGCCTCGCCGGTGCGCATCATTTGAATCGCCCGCAGGCCCAGCGTGTCGCGCGTCAGGCGTAATTCCTCGATACTCGGCGCATCATCCAGATAGCGGCGCACCTGCACCTCTTCGCCGCGCCCTTCCAGCAGGGCCAATGCCTGCCGCGATTTGCTGCACCGCGGATTGTGCCAAATGGTGATCATGTCCAATCCCCCCGTCCGGTCCCAACGGCCTGCGCCACAGTGTCAAAGCCATCCCGCTCCAAAAGCCTGTCCAGCCCATGGGCAATGCGCGGCACCAAGGATAGCCCCTCATAAACCAACGCGGAATAAAGCTGCACCGCGCTGGCACCCGCGCGGATCTTTTCATAGGCCTGTTCGGGCGACCCAACCCCGCCCACCCCGATCAGGGGTATCTCACCGCTGGTCAACTCTGACAGTTTCGCCAAAACCCGAGTGGATTTCTCGAACAATGGTTCGCCGGACAGGCCCCCGGCCTCGGCCTTGTGCGGGCCGTGCAGCCCGTCGCGGTCCAGCGTGGTGTTGGTGGCGATGATCGCGGCAACGCCCGCCTCCTGCGCCACGCCCGCCACTTCGGCCAGCTCCCCATCGCCAAGGTCCGGGGCGATTTTCAGGAAGACGGGAATCGGGCGCTCCAACCAATCGCGCGCCTCCATCACACCGGCCAGCAATTGGCGCAGCGCCTCGGCCCCCTGCAAATTGCGCAGTTTCTCGGTGTTGGGGCTTGAGACATTGACCGTGGCAAAATCCAGATACCGCCCGCAATGCGATAGCACCCGCGCGAAATCCTCGGCCCGGTCGGCACTGTCCTTATTGGCCCCAAGGTTGAGGCCCAGAACCATGTCGCGTGGCCGGTTGGCCAGACGCCCCGCCGCCGCCTCCATGCCGTCGTTGTTGAACCCAAAGCGGTTGATAACCGCGCGATCCTCGGACAGGCGGAACAAGCGCGGTTTGGGGTTGCCGGGTTGCGCGCGCGGGGTGATTGCGCCCACCTCGACAAAGCCGAACCCGGCGCGTGACAGCGGCGACAGGGCCACGGCGTTCTTGTCAAACCCCGCCGCCAAGCCCACCGGGTTGGCCAAATGCAGCCCCGCCACCTCGCAGCGCAGGCGCGGCGAGGTCACAAGCCTCGGAAGCGGCACCACCCCGGCGCGCAGGCCCAAAAGCGCCGCGTTATGCGCGCGTTCGGGGTCCAGCCCGCGCAGGGCGCGCAACCCGATTTGGTCAAACAGGCTCATTCCATCCCTGCCGGGAAGTCATGCACGTCGCCGGATAGCGGCAAGGGTTGCGCCCACGCTACATCCTCAAGCTGCAATTCGCGGTAAAGGTGCGGAAACTTCGCCCCGCCGCGCGAGACTTCCCATTTCAGGGCCTCGCCCAAGCGGTCCACCTCGACCGCGACCAGCATCAGGTCATCCTGACCGGCGAAATGCTTGGCCGCCGTATCGGGGGCCTGTTCGGCGGTCGAGAAATGGATATAGCCATCGGCAAGGTCCACCGGGGCGCCTTGGCTGACCTTCTCGGCGCGTAAGCTACGCCATTCGTCAGCTTGGAAAATCTTGTAAATCAGCATGCCCCGGGTTTGCCCCGCCCATGCGCGACGGTCAAGCGCCTTCATCCTTGACGCGGCCGGTGAAGCGGTCACTCTGTCGCGGTGCGCAATTGCAAAGGTGCCCCATGTGCGGACGCTTCGCCATAACCACCCCCTCGGATGCCATGGCGCGGCTCTTTGCCGCCACGCCCGCCAACGACCTGCCCACGGTGCCAAACTACAATGTCTGCCCCACCAACTCGGTGCATGTTGTGACTGGCGGCGAGGGGCGGCGCCTTGGTGCGATGCGTTGGGGGTTTATCCCACATTGGTACAAATCCCCCACCGACGGCCCGCTACTGATCAATGCCCGCGCCGAAAGCATCGCCAAGAAACCGGCCTTTGCCGCCGCCTGCCGCGAACGCCGCTGCCTTATTCCGGCGGATGGGTTTTACGAATGGACCAAGGACGAGGGTGGCAACCGCCTGCCTTGGTACATCACCCGCACCGATGGCGCGCCCTTGGCCTTCGCCGGGGTTTGGCAGGATTGGGGGCAGGGTGAGGACAGGCTGTCGACCTGCGCGATTGTCACCTGTGACGCCAATGCGCCGATGTCCGACATTCACCACCGCATGCCCGTTGTCTTGGAACCGGATAGCTGGACCCTCTGGCTGGGCGAGGCGGGGCATGGCGCGGCAACCCTGATGTGCCCCGCGCCCGACGACGCCCTGCGCTTCTGGCGCGTCGATCCGGCGGTCAATTCCAACCGTGCCCAAGGGCCGGACCTGATTGAACCGATCGACGGGTAAGACGCAAAAGCCAATCAGTCACCTGTATCACAGTGGGTCCCGTCCATTACAGAAAGCCCCTCCGATGTCTGAAATGCGGACGAAGTAGACGTAGTTCCCTGCGTGGCTGGTGTCGTCATCGTCCAAGACCGGCTCTTCGCTGCCGTGCGCCACGTTTGGGTCGGACCTCGGCTTGGAGGGGCAAACTGCCTGTC
>DATFKJ010000122.1:0-3913 GCA_035268705.1 Roseovarius sp.
ATCAAGGCGCTGGCCGAGGATTTCGGCACCCGCACCGGCATCACCGTGGAGTTCGAAACCGTCGTCTTCCGCAACCGTCTGGACGACGAGGCCAAGATCGCCATGTACCGCGTGGCGCAAGAGGCGCTGACCAACGTCGAACGCCACGCCCGCGCCAGCCATGTGGTGATCGACGTGCGCGGCCACACACACGGCGCAACCCTGCGTATTTCCGACGATGGCTGCGGTATCGACCATGCGCAATCCACCACCCCGGCCGCCGGGCTTGGCCTGCGCAACATGCAAGAACGGATCGAACAGCTTGACGGCACGCTGCGCATCCTGTCCAGCAAGACAGGAACCGTGATTGAAGCGACGGTGCCGCTCACCCATATGCTGACCCCGCAAGACACCACCACCCCTGAAACCAAGGCAAGCGCATGACGACCCCCACCCGCATCGTGATCGTGGATGACCACCCGATGGTCACCGAGGGCATCCAATCCATTCTCGAAAGCTATGAGGATATCGAGGTTCTGGCCTGTCTTTCAGACGGGCAGGACATCATCGACCGTGTCGAGGGACTGGCCCCCGATGTGGTTCTACTGGATTTGAACATGCCCGGTGTGGGCGGGCTGTCAGCCACGGAAATGGTTCTGGAAAAGCGCCCCGAGACACGGATATTGATCCTGTCGATGCACGACAGCCCCGAATATATCTCCTCCGCGCTCAGCCACGGCGCTATGGGCTATGTCCTCAAGGACGTGCCCACCGACGAGATCAAGCGCGCCATCGACGCGGTGATGGAAGGACAACGATATCTTTGCACCGGCGCGAAGGGATCTCTTGCGCCGATGGAAGGCACCGGCCGCGAGCAACTGACCAACCGCGAACAGACGATCCTGCTGCAACTGGCGCAGGGCAAATCGAACAAGGAAGTCGCGCAGGTTCTCGATATTTCCGTGCGCACGGTGGAGACCCACCGCAAGAACATCAAGCGCAAGCTGGGCATATCCTCGACCGCCGGATTGACTCGCTATGCGATGGAACACGGGGTCTTGCAGGGCACAGGGGTTAGTCTGTGAAGAAATTGTATCCTCTGGTGTTTATGGCCGGGGTCGGCCTTGTTCTTCTTTCCGTGATCGGCTCGATAGTCACGACTCTTTACCTGTCTCCCAAGTTGACCCTGAAGGATGTGACGCGTGTCATCGCCTCCGGCACCGCGCCTAACACAGAGGAATGGCAGCTTCTCGAAGCCGAAGCACAGGCCGGAAACCCGGTGGCCATGAACAACCTTGGCGTGGCCCATTGGCGTACTGCGAAACGCGGCTCCAAGGCCATGGCGCGGGAGTGGTTCGAACGTGCCGCCGAGGCAGGTGACATTCCCGCGCGCTATAATCCGGCCTTGCTATTGCCAGATCGGTTCGACACCGAGCCAGAGATCGTTGAAAGGCGGCTGTCGCTGTTGCAGACCAATGTCGAAGCGGGCGACATCCCGTCGATGGTGGCACTGGCCCGATCGCTCTTTTTCGTTAATCGCGAAACCTATGTGCCGGATCGCCTGACCGTGAAACGCACCCTGCTTGAACGCGCAGCGGCCACCGGGGATGCCGATTACCTCGTCACCCACGGCAAGGCGCTTTGGGACGAGGTGCGCGGCGGCGGAGACATTGCCCTGCTGCCACAGGCCCTTCGCAGCCTTGAAACCGCCTGAGAAACCGGCGACCCACGCGGGGCTGAATCCATAGCGGATATCATGGATCATGGTGACCCGGCGATCCGCGAAGCACTGGCGCAACATAGCGATCTGCCCCGCGACCCGCTGCTGTGGTACCGTCGGGCGGGCGATATGGGCCTCGCCACGGCACGTTGTCAGCACGGACTGACCCTGTTTCGCACCGGTGCCTGGGCCAAGCAGGCCGACATGGGCCTGATCGAACGGCATTTCCGCGCTGGTCCTGCAGTCCTGAGTGAAAGCCCCGAGGTCGTGGCCCGTGCCCTTGACGATCTGAAATTCTGCGCCCCCACCCCAAACGCAGCCGCAGGCCCAATCCTCCCTTTGGCACGCCATCGCTTTATGCCTACAAGCTGCGCGGCACATGGACAGCCATGGCCGGTCAGGCGGATTGGGCCAAGATCACTCTAGGCATCCTATATGGCTACGGCATCGGGGTCGCGCGCGATCATGCGCGCGCTGTCGAGTACCTTGAAGCCTCCGAATTTGATCTCGCGGCCGACCTCAAGACCGCTTTGCCCGGGTTTTGAGAGATCCTTGGCACAAGCACCATCAAAAGGCGCGGCTTGCGCCGCACAGGTTTGTTGGAATGAGGGGCTCTGCCCCTCAAACACCCCGGGGTATTTGCGCCAAGAAAAAACACCCCAAAATCCACTTCTTCTTGGGAAGACCACTCTCGCCGAAGGCATTGTCAGCGCAAACCGCGCAATAAATGCAAAGATCGAGCGTGTCGCGCGACACTTTTTTCGCAAAAGTCGGTTGACGCCCCCTGCGACCACTCCTAATGTCCCGCGCACGCACACCAAGGAGTCGGCCTTATGGCAACGCTAGTGGTAATCGTAGGCAAATGGCGCATGGGCCGGTAACGGACACCATAACGGTACCCCATGCGCCCCCGGATCGTCGGGGGCTTTTTTGTGTGCAGACTTTGAATTGATGTCATGAACGGAGCAAGCAGATGACACGTCAGATGACCGGAGCGAAAATGGTGGTTCAGGCTTTGAAGGATCAAGGCGTGGACGTCGTATTCGGATACCCTGGCGGGGCTGTCCTGCCGATTTATGACGAGGTTTTTCAGCAAAACGACATTCGCCACGTCTTGGTGCGCCACGAACAGGGGGCAGTGCATGCCGCCGAAGGCTATGCGCGGTCCACGGGCAAGCCGGGTGTCGCCCTTGTCACCTCTGGCCCCGGCGCCACCAATGCGGTGACCGGCCTGACCGATGCGCTGATGGACTCCATTCCGATTGTTGTTCTTTCGGGGCAGGTGCCGACCTTCATGATCGGCAACGACGCCTTTCAGGAGGCCGACACCGTGGGCATCACCCGCCCCTGCACCAAGCATAACTGGTTGGTCTCGGACACCAAGTCGCTGGCCGATACCCTGCACCAGGCGTTCCATGTGGCCACCTCGGGGCGGCCCGGTCCGGTTCTGGTGGACCTGCCCAAGGACGTGCAGTTCGCCAGCGCCGATTACACCGCCCCGCGCGAGGCCAAGACCAGCCATTACCAACCGCAGGTCAAGGGCGACATGGAAGAGATCACGGAATTGGTCGCGGCCCTGGAAACCGCCAAGCGCCCGGTCTTCTATACCGGCGGCGGGGTCATCAACTCGGGCCCCGCGGCCAGCCAGCTTCTGCGCGAACTGGTCGAGGCCACGGGCATTCCCATCACCTCGACCCTGATGGGCTTGGGCGCCTACCCGGCTTCGGGCGACAAGTGGCTGGGCATGCTGGGTATGCATGGCCTGTACGAGGCCAACATGGCGATGCACGACTGTGATCTGATGATCAACATCGGGGCGCGCTTCGACGACCGGATCACCGGCCGCGTGGATGCCTTCAGCCCCGGCTCAATCAAGGCGCATATCGACATCGACCCTTCCTCGATCAACAAGGTGATCAAGACTGATATCCCGATCATCGGTGACATCGCCCATGTTCTGGAGGATGTCCTGAAAATCTGGAAATCGCGGGGCCGCAAGGTCAACCGCGAAGGCCTGCAAAAATGGTGGGCGCAGATCGACGAATGGAAAAAAACCAACTGCCTCGCCTTCACCCAGCAGGGCAAGACGATCAAACCGCAATACGCGCTGCAACGGCTTGAGGAACTGACCAAGGGCCATGATCGCTATGTCTGCACCGAGGTGGGCCAACACCAGATGTGGGCGGCGCAATATATCGGGTTTGAAGACCCCAA
>DATFKJ010000123.1:0-2365 GCA_035268705.1 Roseovarius sp.
GGGTTCACCCTTGATGAGAAGGGCAACAAGATGTCCAAGTCCTTGGGCAACACCGTCGCGCCCGAGGATGTGACCAAGCAATACGGCGCCGATATCCTGCGGCTCTGGGTGGGGCAGGCGGATTACACCGCCGATCTGCGCATCGGGCCGGAAATCCTTAAGGGTGTGGCTGACAGCTATCGCCGGTTGCGCAACACCATGCGGTTCATGCTGGGGGCCTTGGCGCATTTCGAGCAAAGCGACCGGGTAGACCCGGCGGATATGCCGGAATTGGAACGCTGGGTGCTGCATCGGCTGGCCGAGTTGGACCACGTGGTGCGCAAGGGCTACGACTCTTACGATTTCCAAGGCGTGTTCCAGCAATTGTTCAACTTCGCCACGGTCGAGCTTTCGGCCTTCTACTTCGATATCCGCAAGGATGCGCTTTATTGCGATGGGGATACCGAACGCCGCCGCGCCGCGCGCACGGTTCTGGATATCCTGTTCCACCGTCTGACCACATGGCTTGCGCCGGTTCTGGTCTTCACGATGGAAGAAGTCTGGCTTGAACGCTTCCCGGGTGACAAAAGCTCGGTTCACCTGACCGACATTCCCGAAACCCCCGCCGATTGGCTGGATGAGCCGCTGGCGGCGAAATGGGCCATGGTCCGCCGCGCCCGCCGGGTTGTCACCGCCGCATTGGAGGTGCAGCGCACCGACAAGGTGATCGGGGCGTCATTGGAGGCGGCCCCCGTGGTTCATGTGCGCGAAGGCGAGATGCTGGAGGCGCTGAAATCGGTGAACTTCCATGATATCTGCATCACCTCCGATATCGTTCTGACGGGCGATCCCAGCCCCGATGAGGCGTATCGGTTGCCCGAGGTTGAGGGCGTGACCGTGGTCTTTGAACGGGCCTCGGGCGAGAAATGCCAACGCTGCTGGAAAATCCTGCCGGATGTGGGCAAACACGCCCACCCCGGCACCTGCAAGCGCTGCAACGAGGCGCTTGGATGATCAAAGCGGCCCGGCCTCATGGTCGGGCCGTTTTGCGTTTGGGGGCGGTGCGCAGTGAATGCGCACCCTACGGTCAAAGTAATGGCGCGGAAACCAGGCCGAAGGCCGCCTCGCCAAAGACGACGCGCCCTCACGCGGCGGCTTTTCGGCAACAACAG
The DNA here is from genome assembly GCA_035268705.1 of Roseovarius sp. GTDB lineage: Bacteria > Pseudomonadota > Alphaproteobacteria > Rhodobacterales > Rhodobacteraceae > Roseovarius. The sequence goes on from DATFKJ010000123.1 coordinate 1,152, forward strand.
AGCACCGCGTTAGGTTTCTCGGACACAGCAACCATAAAGCACTATTGCCCACATGCCCCAACCGCCACCGCGCGCGTCGTCTCTGGCGCGGCTTTCCCTATTCCCGATCAATCTTCGGTCCTTAACGGCGATCTTTGCACCAGCCAGACCACCAAAAGCGGTACCCCCACGGTGATCCCCGTCACCACGATCAACAGCACCCCAAGCTGGGAATAATCCGCAGGCACCGTCACGGCCCCGGTTTCGGGGTCCGTCACCTCGCGGGTGACCACCAAAATCTCATTGAGGTACTTGGTGGTCAGGCTGCTGGCCGAAAGTGCGAGATTGGTGAAGGATGCCATCACGGCAAAGAACGTCGCCTTCAAATCCGACGGCGCATTGCGCGCGATCCAAGCCAGCATCGGGATCATCGCCACCTGACCCAGCGGCGATTCAATCGCCGTGTCCAGAATGGCGATGAAACGCGCATCCACCACGCCGCCGGTCAAGGGCGCGGTGATGTCCTGTATCCCGTAATAGAGCCCGATATTCGGCAGGGTCAGGACACCGCCCGCAATCGTCAGCATGACGATGATCCACACGATGGGTTTAGAGGCCATCAAGGGGCGCAGCACAACGATGCCAACCAGCGTCAGAACCGAGGTGATCAGCGACAGGATTGACAAAAACTGTTGATCGAAGCCCAGAACGTCGATGTTGAACCATGTTACCCCGTCACCGGGGCGCGGCACCGCGCGGAACATGAAGATGATCAGGGCCGTGCCGATAAGCGCGCGCGCCTTGGCCGGGGACAAGGCCGCAATCAACTGCCGCATCAGCAACAGGACAATCGCCATTGACCCGGCAAAGATGATTTCCTGCCCATAGGGCACCCCGCCCAAGCCCACGGCAAGCGTCAGTGCCACGAAGGCCCCGCCGCCGATGAAATACCATGGGTTGGGGGTGGTCTTTTCGTCAGGGCGCTCGAACAGTGCATCGGTCGCCTCGGGCGACAGGCCCTTCTTGAGAAGGTTATGCCGCGCACGCCATTTCTGAATGCCGGCCAGTACCACGCCCGAAATAGAAACCAACGGGATCGCCAACGCGGCAAGGTAGATATTGGCATAGACCTGTCGCTTGGCCTCGGCGGCCAGATCCTCGATCCCGGAAAACATGTTGATGTTCAGAACGGCCACCGCCACCGTCCCGCCAATCAGGGCAAAGCGGCCCAGCGT